>JACPGF010000154.1:8308-13595 GCA_016182615.1 Ignavibacteriales bacterium | reverse complement strand
TTAAACGGGTTAGGATAATTCTGTTCGAGGCTGTAAACAGCCGGGCGTGTTGACTCAACCGCGAGAGGGGATTGCGGGATAGACTCGCCGGAGTGCGAGATGCTGCATACGCGGTAATAGTTTAATCCATCCAACGGAGTATTGTCCGTATAGCTGAACTCCCTTCCTTCGCTTGCAGCAAGGGTATTGCTTACCTTGCCAATCTGATACCAGTTACTGTTGTCTTTTGAGCGCTCTATACTGTAACCGCTGTTTTGCAGCTCGGTTGAGCTTTTCCAACGAATGGTTACCTTCCCATTGACTGATTTCTCAATGGCATACAGATATAATTCATAGGCAACAGGCTGGTAACTGGTAAAGAGAACATTGTCTATATACATGCCATCTTTAACCTGCGAACCATCTGTTCTAAGCAGGAAACGGATATTAATTGTTTTGCCGGCAAAACCTGCCATATCAATTTTTTCATGCACCCAGGATGTACGCGTACCGTTGTACAATGGTTGGCCCGCCGGCTGAAATGAACCGCTCCCGACCGTGGTAAAACTGCCTGCCATAGCAGTCCAAGTGCTGCCGTTATTCGTAGATACCTGAATCTGCACATAATCGTAACCACTCTCAAGATCCCATTGCGCGTCAAATTCCAGTTGGGCGCCCAGGCATTGAGAAAGATTTATAGGCGCTGTAAAAGTCATGGAGGCTGTTACATTATTGGCATATTGACCGGTCGGTGAATCGGTAAACGAACTTGGGGCTGACACGTACTTGGAGGTAGTTGTTGCCCATGTGCCGGAAACCGTCCAACGGCTGATACTGTTGGCGCTATCGCTCACAAGTAAAGTTTTAGGTGCAACAAAGAACTGATGAAATGTTGGGGGAGGTACCTGTCCCGGCGGATTAAAGCCGCTGCCGCCTTTAGGCGAGGTTACGATAACCCGTGAGGCGGAATCCTGTGCGGCGATATAATACTGCACCGCAGTACCAACCGTTAAATAGGGTAACCCAAATCTGAACACACCAGGAGCATCCTCCGTACCACTAACCGCTAACGTGCCGCTGCCAAGGGTAATGCCGCTAAACAGATTAGCCATTATTTGAATTTTATCTTTAATTATTACCGATGGCTGCGGGGTATGGGCTATCTGTATGTTAAGGTTCATAGCATAAGATGCCAGCGTTGCTATTGACAGCTGTGTCATCTTCTTAAAGTACGGCATGTTAAATTCTGAAAGCTTATCGTTAACCGTGTGATAATACGCGTTAAAATCGTTATCATCATCTTCAATTAACAGCACTGCCGAATAGTTCTCGCTCCAAAAAGATGCATGATCACTTGCAGTGATGCCGGGATTTTTTAATACCGGGACCAGGCCAATCGCCAGAGTAGTGTTTAGCTCGGTAACTTTCGCGGCAATATCCATTGAATTGGCAACAGGCCGGGCATGCAGGTTAAATTTGTTGTCACCGTTACGCTCCCAGGAAATCATGTCAAGATTAATTACTCCGGCAATAGAATCACCTGCCTGCCTTGCGGCGGCGGCATAATAGTCACTGCCTACAAGCCCTTGCTCCTCTTCATCCCACAGTGCATATACTATGCTAAACGGGAATGAATAGTTCTTAAGTATCCTTGCAGCTTCTAACACCGCGGCTGTACCGCTCCCGTTATCGTCTGCACCCGGAGCAATAGAACCGGAAGGCATATCATCAAAATGGGCACAGATGATATATTTCTGGTTGGGGAACACGGTGCCGGTTTGTACGCCGAGTATGTTTTTCCCGGTAGTGCTAAAGCTTTGCAATGTTGTTGTCATGCCATACGACTGCAGCTTTTGCCGAATGTACTGTGTTGCCTGTTCATTGCCGGGCTGGTTTTTGTTACGGGATTGAATTGTGGTCATGGTGCCGCCAATATTGGTAGCAACCATTCCTGAGAGCTCCTTGATAAAATACGTGAGTGTATCGGAGTTTACTTGGTTAACGATATCCTGCAGGGACCCTGCATTTTTAACCCGGGCTTGTGGTATTGCTGCACTGGTTATTATAACCAGGAATAAAAAGAATAATTTATGGCGAGACATACAAATCCAACAAAAAATTGACAGATGTTCATTGTGTAAAAATAGGGAAATAATATTTCAAAATGTGTGTCGGCTTACGGAATATATGAACCGGGAGTAATGTGTTGTAAGTCATTAAGGAATATCTCCGGCGAAAGCGCACATTCAGGTTTCAGCCCTGCATAAAACAAAAAGTAATTATGGGCGCAGAGTTTTATTTACTCAAGAAAATAAACTAAATTACTGAAAACAATTAAAAGGATTTTTATGGTACCGGGTTTGAACACGAATGTTGAGTTGTTCCGGTTGTTAGATTACCACATAGCAACTAATAGTGATTTCCCTGAAGAAGGCGATATTACTCCAAAGCATGAATTCATGGATATCGAAATGAGTGTTAATCACGATATAGAGAATAACCCCGATCAGATGATTTTAACGACGAGTGTTTCATACGCGGCTAAGGATGAGCACTTTAAAGTTTCACCATACCGTATTTTAACAACTACCAGCACGATGATAAACTGGAGCAGTACCGACAATGGTGATGTTGACTTGCAAACGCAAAGCATTATCATGATTATCGAAGGACTTTCTGCTGCACTGTCATTAACCCGCGGCGTGGTTTCACAAACCACTTCTCTCGGTGTCGATGGCGAATTTATTTTACCATTTGTTGATGTCGAAAAATTTCTTGAACAATATCTCGCTGAAATTTCCGATGAGGATGAAGAAGCAACGGTAAACTAGTATTGTGACAATGTATAATTGAGAATGGAAAATGAAGGCAAAACGTAACTTGTTAAACTGAGCGCATTGTTTCATAATTAATCTGCCAAAACACTAGAAGAATTTCTGTAAATAAATAAGCGATGGATTCATTTAATGAATCCATCGCTTTTTTTTATGCTTAAAATGTAATTAGTCTTTTTTAACAGTAAATACCGGCTTTTGGCAAACAGTTTACCTGACACCAATCAGTAAAGGTAATGTATCTTCCGTGTTAAAATTGTATTCCGGGTACTCTCTGGAATAGAATGAAACCGAAGCCCCGCCATCAAGATTAATAATGGTTGGTTTTAATTTTTTGAACATAGGCAGTTCAAGTAACACCGCGGCTGCATCCGTGAGCGAGATTGGATGCCTGAAAGTAATAAAATAAAGTTTGTTGGTAACCGTTCTTGCCAACAGGGTACGGCTGTAATTTCCTTTACCATTGAGTGAACGTTCAATCAGTTCGGTTTGTATTTCTCCATCGGCTGTTACGAGCGGACCCGACTGAAACTCGCATATACTCTGCGGGTTTGTCCTAAATCTCGAAATGGGGATAAAATGTACCTGCCGTTCAGTTGAATCGATGCGGACAACATGAGTTAACTGCCTTGATTTAGAAAGTTTACTGAATTTCCTGCCATACAAACGGAACCAACCCGCTGGTTTTGCCGATAACCGTGAGCCAGAAAAATAAGAACCGTTAATAAGGTAGTGGAAACGCCCGCGTTTGGCAATTTCTTCAACGGATTTTTTCGGTTTGGATGAGTACAGTACTTCGGGGGCACCATTACAGGGAACAACAGTCAGCTCAAGTTCCTCGTCAAAGTAGATTTCCTGTTTTCCGTTACTTTGTTTAGGCTGTGTTGTCTGGCTGAAAAAAGTTGTATGTACAAAAAAACAAATAAATAAAGCTGATAATAATTTCATAGTCTTTTAATTCTAAGTAGTTCCTCCGGAAAAAATACCGGAAAGGAGTCTCTAATCTACAGAAAACCAAACTCTCATAAAAGCCGCTTGAAAAAATGCCTGAAAATATTTAGGAATGATTTGTTTGTACTAAATAACCAGATTTACGGTAAACACCGGGGCAATTTAGTTGATTTTTTATACATTTAAAATTGATTTGCCTGAATTGTTTTATCCAAATTGTACGTGCATGAAAATATTAGTAATTGCTCTTTCGGGAATAGGTGACGCCCTTATGTTTACCCCTGCCGCAGCCCAAATAAAAAAACATCTGCCGGATGCTCAGATAGATGCATTGGTTATGTTTCGTGGAGTTGAAGATATCTATAAAAGAACCGGTTTTTTTAATAATGTGTTGTTCTTCGATTACCTGCATGAAAGTAAAATTGCGTCATTACAGTTTACCGCGGGACTGCGGAACACATACGATTACAGCATAAGCGTTTACCCGGCAAACCGCCCTGAGTATAACGGTATAAACTTTATTGTTGGAGCCCAGAAACGAGGCGGGGTTACCTATATCCGTAATAATAATTTGCATCTTGGTTTTTTGAACAATGTCACGGTACAAGAGCAGGATACCATGCATAACGTGCAGGAAAACATTGCTCTCGTGCAAAAAATGTTCGGATTTACTGATGATGATCTAACACCACTCAGTTTCCCATTAACCGGCGAAGACAAGCAATTCGCGGAGAGTTACCTTGCAGAAAAACAAATAAAAGCAGGGGATAGGATCGTTGGTTTTCATGCAGGCTGCTCGATGTTAAAGAACCATATTAACCGGCGCTGGGAACCCCACAAATTTGCCGGACTTGGTAAACGGCTTGCTGCATTACCCGATACACATGTCCTTATTTTTGGCGGTCCTGAAGAAGAAGAACTGAAAAATGATATTATTAAAGGCATAGAATCACCAAATGCACATTCTGTGGTTACAAAAAACCTTGCTCAGAGTGCATCCCTTATAGGCAGATGCAGCTTTTTTGTAACCAATGACTCCAGTTTACTGCATGTTGCCGCCGCGATGCAGCGCAAAGTACTGGCTATTATCGGGCCGACCAATACCCATTATATTCATCCATGGGCTACTGAGTACAAAATCGCCTCATTGCAGCTTGAATGCGCGCCATGCTTCTTTTATTCCCCCAAACCGCTCCTGTGCAGCCGTACCGATACACAATTCAAGTGCATAAAGGAATTGACTGTTGATCACGTCTGGCAGCAGCTACAGCAATGGGTTTGAGGAATTATGAGTTATGAATTTTGAATTATGAGTGAAAGCTGCATCGCCCTATTTCTGTATCGTAGGAGATATTGTAATGGCTAGAAGGCTAATAGGAAGTTTGATGAAGTTTTGATAATGGAAAAAATCCGAAATGCTAGCAGTAAATCTATTTTTGTTTGCAATAATTACCTATAAAAAACATAATTAAACATAATTGAAAACCATTGCCATTAGCAATAGTTGCGGGGGAGTGTATATT
>JACPGF010000154.1:0-8285 GCA_016182615.1 Ignavibacteriales bacterium | reverse complement strand
GGTGTATCTTAGATAGTAGTAGAAGTACCTAAAAACAACAATTTGTGATGCATATAAACAACAAGTGCTATCCGGATGAATTAACTCATAATTCAAAATTCATAACTCATAACTAAAAAAAAAGACTGCCCTTCGCGGTGGACAGTCTTGCAAAAAAAATCCTTTATGGATAACTAACACTATATATACGAGTCAGATTGATAAATCGGCTCTATTGCCCACTCATCTTCAATGCTCCCGATACAATGAGAACACTTTTCAATGGTAAACACGTGTTTCGGTTCTTTATCCGAGGCACGCACGAAGTTTATTACAGTACCACAACTTGAGCATTGAATTATATGGTGACTTATAGTTTTTGCACTGCACTGCGGGCATAAAAAACCTAAATCTCCAGGCTGCTCATTGGGGTCTATCAAAAAGACCGATTTACACTTGACGTGGCTGCAATTGGTGAAATGTTTTTTAACTGTAACAGAATGTACGATAGCAAATCTCCGGTAATTTTATTTGCAAAACTATTTAACATGCGGGTAATTTCCTACATAAAAATTTTTACCGTCAATAAAAAATATCTTTTTGTAAAACGCCGTGAACCTGATAAGTTTGCAGTACGAAATTTATTAATAATAGACATATCCCGGAGAAGAAAATGAGTAAAATTCCAGGTTTTAAGGCTTATGACATACGGGGCAAAGTACCCTCTGAATTGAACGAAACATTAGCATATAATATCGGCAGGACGTTTGTACAACTGGTACAGGCCAAAACGGTTGTTATTGGCCACGATATCCGGAAGTCTTCAGAATCGCTCTCTGCAGCGCTTGCTGACGGCATAACCGATGCAGGGGCTGATGTTATTGATATTGGCCTTTGCGGAACGGAAATGATCTATTTCAGCACCTCGTTTTTAGGCACCGATGGCGGCATTATGATAACCGCGAGTCATAACCCTCCGGAATATAATGGTATGAAATTTGTTAAAAAAGACAGTGTACCGGTAGGATACGGCGGCGGCCTTGATAAGATTGAAGAATGGATTACTTCAGGTCAACTGGGTGAAAAAGCTGCCGTAAAGGGTAGCGTAACAAACCGTGATATTTCCGCCGAGTTTTTAGAAAACCTGAAGAAATTTTATGACCCTAAAAAAATCAATCCTTATAAAGTAGTTGTTAACGCCGGAAATGGCTGTATTGGTCCCATTTTAGAAAAACTTGAACCGGTGCTGCCGATTAACATGGTAAAAGTGTTTTTTGAGCCGGATTCGGATTTTCCCAATGGTGTTCCCAATCCAATGATAGAAGAGTGCAGGATACCCACGATAAATGCCGTCACCGAAAACAAAGCTGACCTTGGTGTTGCCTGGGATGGTGATTACGACCGCTGCTTCTTTTTTGACGAGAAAGGCAATTTTATTGAAGGATATTACGTGGTTGGATTACTTGCCCGTTCAATTCTTGCAAAGTTCAAAGGTGAAAACATTATCCACGACCCGCGCCTGACTTGGAACACTGTTGAGATAGTAAAAGAAGCAGGCGGCAATCCGGTACAATCCCCAAGCGGACATGCATTTATTAAAGAAAAAATGCGTGAAGTAAACGCCATTTATGGCGGTGAAATGTCCGCGCACCACTATTTCAGGGACAACGCGTATTCCGATAGTGGCGTAATTCCGTTTTTGTTGGTATTGCAGCTTATGTCCGAAGAAGGCAAGAAATTTTCCGAACTGGTAGAAGCGATGATTGCCAAATATCCCTGCTCCGGTGAAATCAATTCGACCATAGCAGACCCGGCAGCAAAAATAAAGGAAATTGATGCACTCTACACCGGCGGCGAAAGAGACTATATTGACGGATTAAGTGTCGATTATCCCGAGTGGCGTTTTAACCTGCGCATGAGCAACACCGAGCCTATCATCCGGTTAAACGTCGAATCCCGCGGCGATGCAGCCCTGATGAAGGCTAAGACGGAGGAGTTGCTAAAAGCGATAAGAGGATAATTTGTTTTTTCTTTCAGGCTGTCAGTTATGGCAGCCTGAATGATTATCCTTCTAGCCGTTTCTATAAACAATCGGACTTACATAACCGAAATTTTTCAAATCCAACAGATGTTGTTGGCAAGCAAAAGATATATATGAACATAAAAGATTACATAAAAAAAATATTTAATAATTTTGGAATTAAAATAGAATACATCTCGGCAAAAAACGATGAGTTTATTTGGCTGATTGAAGAGATGCAGAAAAGAGATGTTACCAAACTATTGGATGTAGGTGCAAATAGCGGGCAATTTGGTGCCAACATAAGGAAATATGGATTCGAGAAAGAAATCATTTCATTTGAACCGTTAGCTGCAGCATTTAAAGATTTGCAAGCACAAGCTCAATCAAGTAAAAATTGGGTCTGTTATAATTTTGCACTTGGCGATAAAAACGAAAGTTCGAAAATAGAAGTTGCGGGAAATTCATTTAGCAGCTCATTATTACCGATGATGCAATCGCATATAAAAAGTGCGCCCGCTTCTAAACCAGTTGGATATCAGGAAATTGTTGTAAAAAGACTTGATGCTGTTTTTGAAGAAACTGTTTTTATGACAAACAATGTTTTATTAAAAATTGACACACAGGGATTTGAATTAAATGTATTGAAAGGGTCGGGAAAACTTTTAGAACATATTCAGGGAGTACAAGTAGAACTGTCATTTGTGCCCTTGTACGAAAAACAACCATTGTTTCCCGAAGTGTTTGGTTTCCTTTATGAAAATGGCTTCAAAATGCTGCGGTTAGAAAATGAGTTTAGTGATCCAAATACAGGGGAGCTTTTGCAAGCAAATGGATATTTTTTTCGGGATTAATCATTGTTTTTCCTATACGATGTCAGAACTATTTGCAAAAAAGCAAAAGGAAACAAATCAAATAGATTCTTAAAACCATAAAGCTGAGTTTTTAATAAGAAACCTGCTAAAATTTTAAAGTAATTTTCTGACGAAATATGAACTGCAGGTTATTTGCAGTGCATTAAAGAAAGAGAAACAAATGACAAGAAAAGTTTGCCGTTCACTTTTCACAGAAAGTGCAAGTGCACTTTACAGTCTTGGGAACTGGTTTTATTTTAATTTACGGAAATGCCGGTACCAATAACGAAGGCAATGCAAAGAAACAGAGAAAGGCATATCCAACTGACCACTTGGCTAGCAGTGTCAATCAATAGTTAGGTCAATTCCGGTTTAGAAACTACCAATTTGGTGGCTCCCGGAGAACTCATAGAGAAGATAAATCGAACTCTATTGGTGAAATTTTAAACCCTAAAGGTTATTTCAGGTAAATAATTTTTTGGGTCAGTAAAAATCTCTTTCCTGTTGCAACCTCACTCCCTTTCAACATCAAAAAATAGATGCCGGTGGCGACTGGTTTACCTGAGGCATCTTTTCCGTCCCAAAAAGCTTTCATTTTTCCCTTAAATTGATCAATTGTTACGATAGTTTTGACGGATCTTCCTAACATGTCATAGACAAAAACGTTAAAAGAGGAAAGATTATTTAGCTTAACAATGATAGAAGCCATAGAATTAAATGGATTTGGGTAAACCGCCAATGAAAGCGAATCATATATCACATTTTTCTTTTCTACAGGTGCCAATTGCGTTTCATCGAAAGGATCAACAATTGCAATTAATGTATCATTTCCCTGCAGAATTTGCATTCCTGTGTAATCACTTAATAAATGGTATTTTTTTGCAATATTAATTAGGTTTACAAAATTTACTGATGTTTTATTAACACTATCCAACAATTGTTCGTTTCCAAGCATTGAACGAAGTGGGTTTATCATTCTTGAAGTATCCTGTCTAACGGGAAAAACAAAACTTTTACTCCTGACAGGTTGATTTCCCTCCAGCCAAGTGTCTGCAGTAATTGATATACTTTGCCCCGAACTTAATGAGCCCAGAAAAAAATTCGGTGCATTTTCCTGATATAATTTTGGTGATACTTTTTGCAAAGACAACAGGGTATCATTCAATCCGAAAACTTGAATCGCAACCTTCATGCTGTCGACAGACGGAAAAGCCTTCGGTTTTAACAAATACGGAATAGCTGTCCAGTTAAAAGGGCGGGGTGCAAAAAAAGAACCATTACTTTTTTCTGCAAGGTCTTGCAATAAATAGCCTGCACCAGAATAGCTTATAGAGCCGATAGTTACCGAATCGGGATATCCCTGAGTGTGGTCAAGAAGATTAAAAGCTTTAAAAACCGGAGCCGGTTTGGTAAATAGATTCAGGTAAGTTTTTACGTAAGTATTCGTTGTACTTTTAGTACAAAGCGAATCGCTATTACTAAAAACAAGAACTGTAGAAACCCTGCCGCTTGTACAGATATTTTTTAACCACCGGTACTTGTTTTTTTTGAAATAAGGCATGCATTTCCCGCGTCATCCACAAGTTCAGTTCTGAAAGTTGGATCGTTAAATGAAAAAAAATTAATACGATGGTTTATGATTTGTGGTGGGAATTCATCATGGAGATTACCACCTTCCGGACGATAGAGCCAAATACTTTCAGGAACCAGCATTTTAAATTGAAGACTGGGTATATAACTCAACAATAAAGAATCGATCCCGAGCCTTTGCTGATTTGCATAGACAATGAAACGTCCGCCCTTTTCCAATAAACTGTCGATACTAGCTTTTATTTCTAACCGATCCCCAAATGTCAGGGAATTGTAATTATACGAGATTACCCTGTCAGCCCGGGAAATTTGAGATCGGGCAGCTGTAAAATCTGGAAATGAAGTATAGTTTGAATATGGAAAAAGATTACCCATACTCAATGTGCTTCCAGCTTGCAAATCGGTATATATTGTGTTTAGTTTGGGCTGATTCTTTACAGAATCCCCGTATGAGGAATGCAAAAATGTATCTATAATTGCATTCATTGATTCATGACTGAATTTTGTCCAGTTTTCTGTTATTTCTTTAACTCTTCCTGCGCCTGCAATTAACATCCGCATACTGTCCTGTGCTAAAAAGGCACTATCTAAAACATTGCTTATGTTATTAAAAAATTCGGGGAACGGTTTGTTATAATCACTGGTAAGGTCAATCGCAACTACTGACTTTTGTGAGGGGACATCCGAAGAATTTAGGTTAAATGCTTTTGACGGAAGGATTCCAAATTGAAAATAATTTGCATCGTTTGATGAGCGTAAATTGGAAAACAATACACCATCAGGAAGTTGATGATCTATTTGAAATCTTAAGGATGTGTTACTTTTTATATTATGAATATGAGCCTTTTTGTAATGAAATCCCAATGTATCAATTCGGTCATAAAAAACAAGATTCTGAAGCCCTTGAATAGTAGGAGTGTTCCATTTACTATCTGCTGAACGGAAAAGTATTTCCAAAGGATAATTACCACTACCGCCAGATATTAAATTAAGCGGCAAGTTAAACATGGCATGGTTGCCTTCCCATTGCATAGGAGTAATAAAATTGTATTTAATTCTAATTGTTTGAAAACTTCTATCCGAAAACTTCACCGACAGTTTGAATTGATCCTCGGATTGTAACAGTTGCGAAGGACCGGGAGTATCGAAAGGCCATTTTAGTGATCCACTTGGTCCTGGCCAGATCTCAAAAACACAACCCTGAATAACAAAATTATTCTTCCAGAGCCAATAATCATTAATTACACTACCCGGGGGCAAAGTGAATTGTTGAAAGAGTGTTGATAAATTTCCGCCGGTTTTATAATACTCCAAATAAACAGACAACTCCGCATAAGCACCATGCGGCTCAATAACCAGTACTGCATTTTTTACCTCTACTTGAAACAACTCACGGATTATGTTGCCACCGTGAGAGTATTCCCGCCAGGTCCAAGCTTGGCCGTTCGTTTGCGCCTGAACAAACTTACTGGTTAAAGAGATTAACAAAAGCAGAACACATACGTTAATTGTCTTCATAATGTATCTCATTACAGGTTAGAGTTTAAGATAATTAATTGTTAAATTTTGACACAGAAAAAATTCACATTACAGTATAGAAAAAAACACCTTTGAATGGTGAAAAATTCTCAGCAACGTTCACTTTTGCACCTTCTGAAATTTATTTGCTTTCTTACAGTTTGAATTCTCTGTGGCTTCTGGAAATGTTTAGATTCTTCTCATTTTAAGCACTTTATTACTCGTCTTATATAAAACGGTCAACTTGATTAGCCTGAAGTTAAATGTCGCTATTTAAGGAGAATCTTTTCTGCGTAGTTTTGTAAATAACTTTTTGACAATACTATTTGACGGTAGCGTATCAATATATCTTCCAAGCAAAAACTTATAAGATGCGATGGGCAGTGGAGACTTATGCCTGTGCAATACATGCCACATTTCGATCAGTTGTTTGTCAAGCATATTAACTGTTTTATTATGATTATCCCACCGAAAATAAGAAATATTAATCGGAGCATAGTAAAATGGATATTTTTTACAAACTCTTAAAAAGAAATCCAGGTCCATGACTAAGTGCAGAGATTCGTCAAGCAAACCAAATTCCTCCACAAGTCTTTTTCGAAAGAAAATAGCCGGTTCTCTCATCAAATCAGGGTTTCTAATTAGTGAATTAAAAGACAAAGTTTCGCCAACTATTTTATAAAGAGGTTTCTTTTGGTTGTTTACATATGTTAGATCTCCGTAATAAAGATTACATTCAGGATGATTTTCAAAGAAATCCATAACTTGGGAAATCACATTATTCTCAAAATAATCATCGCTATTCAGCCAAATTACTATTTCGCCTTTTGCCATTTTAAGCCCCTTATTAATGGCATGCGTCTGACCATTGTCTTTTTCCGAAATCCAACGCAGATGACTATAAGATTTCAAAATGTCAATAGTATTATCATTTGATCCACCATCAATGACAATATGCTCAATATTTGAAAAATTTTGCTGTAAAACAGATTCGATTGTGTCTCTAATAAAATGACCATGGTTATAACTTGAAGTAATAATTGAGATTAACATCTTTGAATTGCAAGTATTAAGTAAGTTGAGAATACAATTTCATAGGGCAGACTGGGAACATAATGAAAACATTTCTAATTGTTTTGAAATTTTGACGGTTAAATTTACATTAAATTTTTTGGATACAAAACTTAATCAGCGGTTTAATTCCAAACTTTCGTAATGATATTTGCATCAATTATTTTAATAACCGTGTAAATGAAGGAACTGAACTCTTGACGAAACTAACAAATTACAAATTAAACATAGAGAATTCTTCTTTTTCAGAATATTTCAAAACGAAAATATTTGCATATACCCTCAAGATAGGTGTGAACTGTTGAATGATTTATTTTGATCGAATGTTTTCCGGAACTTGACCTGCCAGCACAAGGCGGGTGAAATGACTGAAAATGAGAATCAAAAAAAACATATGGTTAAAAAAGAAGAGATGAAAATAGAAAAATGCGGATCAATAAAAACAATCAGTGCAATCACCCTCTATAGAATGTAATTTGGCAATTTTTTTAGTACAAGTTCAAAGAACGATCAGAACTCCAAAGTGAGCTTTTTAGACCAGATTCATTTATTATTGAAATAGTTTGAACTCTGAAAATATTCCAATATCTTTATATAAATAATTTGATAATAAAAAATATTGATGTTGTAAAAATGTCGGAAAACAAAAATTTAGACTTCTTTGAGTTGTTGATCTTAATTGTTAAGCGAAAAAAAATATTGATCCCTGCATTCATTTTATCATTAATGATTTCTTATGCAGGAATATATTTTTTTGTGCCTGCTCAATATGCATCACAAGCGATTATCATGCCAAATGAAACAGATAAAGTCGGTCAGTTGCCAACGATGTTAAAAAACATGGCAAACTTAACATCTTCTCTGAGTTCCATTAAAAAAACTACAACCGCAGATTATTATAAGACAGTTATATACAGCAGACCAATGATGGATAAATTGATTGACACGTTTCAGCTTATGAAAGATTACAATATTGATAGCAAGGAAAAAATGTTAAAAGCTATCAAAAAAAACATCAGAGCCGAGGAAAACGATCAAGGAGCCTTTGAAATTGAGGTTACAGCACACGGATCTTTAAAGGCTGCAGATATGACTAATTTTTTAGTTGATGAACTAAATTCAAGAATAATTGAATTTAATTCGAAGAAATCAAAAGACAACCGATTATTTGTGGAAAATAGATATAATGAAGTTGTAAAAAGTGTCTTACTCATTCAGGATTCATTAAAAAATTTTCAAAAAAGAACCGGTTT
>JACPGF010000153.1 GCA_016182615.1 Ignavibacteriales bacterium | reverse complement strand
GGTTTCGATTACTTCAACCGAATGATAAAATGAATTCTCAGCAAAAATAACATTATTGTTTTTATAACCCCGGGTCTGATAATAGTCAGAAGCAGCCTTATTTGAAAACTCCTGATGATGCCAGGCGTAAAATATAATTATGCCGGCACTAAAAAAAAGAAATGAAAACGACATTTTAATTTTGCCCAAAACAAGATGTACCAAAAAGAGAAGCAGAATAAGATATAGTATCCAAAGTGAAGTGAAAGAGTAGGAGAGAGTTATAAAAATCATCAGAACCCCGCAAACCGCTCCCACCAACTCAATTAGATAAAATTTGCTGGTGGAAATTGCCCCCATAAGATTAACCGCCTTCGGCAGAAAAACTGAGTAGTAAGCTGATGTGAGTAATGCTGAGGTAAACAGTATCACGGTTAAAACTCCCAAATTATATCCAGCAAAGAGCAAATATGCCAAAGCAAATTTGATAAAAATTAGAATGCAAAGATGTACAAAAAAAGTTGCAACACTGAGAATACGAAGAGTTTTTATTGAGATGTATTTTGATAAAAAGTACCCGATTGAGAATCCGGAAAAGTACGAGATACTGACAATTTGTATACTAAGTTCATTCGCTGATAGAATTGTAGAAAACTCCCTGACGATAAAGTATTGTAAAAGTGCGACATTGCATCCGGAAATAAACACAATTGCAGTTAAGGAGGAACTGTTTATTCTGTTTTGCTCCAAATTTTCATGACCAATTATAGCATTGTTATTAGGCGCAATCCTATTGAACAAAATAAAAATAATCAAAAGTACCAGACTGGCAATTGTTCCAATATTGTACCCGGTTATTACAAAATAAGTACCGGTTATTGTCCAAAAAAGAATTATATATTTTTTTTTGCCGTAAAAGGAGAAGATGGTTAACATGAATGCAATTACAGGTGCAAGATAAATAAACCGAACCCCAAACTTTAGGAATAAGATGAATCCTAAAATTGAGCCGATAATAAATCCATTGTTTTCTTGAAGGAACAGTGATCCGGCACTTATTTTTTCCGCGAATAATTTAATTATTTGACCCGATGGAAAAGCCATGCATAAAACCATTATACCATATAGCGGATACAACCATACAGACGGGGTAGATGTTTTTACCACTAGCAGAAACAAATAAAAAATACAAAGTGTAAAGGTGAGTGATGTTCTGATATTGAAAGTGAAGTTAACCCGAAGTACAATTGCGGCACCTGAAACCCACATCAACATGATAATAAAGTATCCCATGAAGGTAGCAGTTACAAAAACTAACACAGAAAAATAGATTGCTGATTGCAGAATACCAAAAAAAAGCCCCGCGCTAAAAATCGGAATTACTGATGACGGCTTGTCAATTTCCGGAATGTGCATAATCAGATATTATACTGAAACATAGGATCAATTGTTACTATGCAAAAAAAATACCTTAAATTCTTATGAGTGACTAAAATATATTCTGAACTTACATTGAGTATAATGGTTAAAGGCAAACTACTTGATTTGTTCTTGAAACCTTTGCAAAAATACCGCTTGAAACGATATGCCTTATTGTCAACAGTTAAGCACCATAAAAAATCTTATTCAAAACAAGCTACAACCTGTACGCGGGACTGTCCAAATCCATAGTTCCCACCAGATGAAGAGGAGAATAAACTCATAGCGTTTTGTATGGTTTTTTGGGAATACAGTATAGCGCCACTGCCATTTCCCAGGCAATTGCCTTCGGAAGGTGCCGATGAAAGATTAACTGCAGCACCAATTATGGTTGCATGAATATTGATAATATCGTCAGCGATGATAAGCCCCTTAAAAGTACCTGAATTCAAATTTTTCATAATCGCGTTTCTCGCACTGTTATGAACAATAAGGATCCCAGAACCGGTGATGTTCATGGACTGCCATTTTCCGCCGGAAGGTAATTCTAAATAAGTAACCCCCTTCAGTGTTGAGGTGAGTAAGGATGGATTGGTAACATATTGACTTCCGCCTGTACCACTCATCGCTATACTTTTAAGGGTACCTTCAGGAAAGCCAGCGTCGGTTCCACCAAGAACCTTATCCGGGGAATCGGGATATCCACCCGAATAGGATTGAGAGGTTTTTAAAATATTTGAATTCGGGGATGTTGAAGTGTTATAGTCCGTATTATTATATGTCCCTCCAATTTCTGAACTTCCTCTCCGTTCAAATGATGAGGTTGTCCAAATCCCGTATGTACCTGAACCGGATATGAGGTTCCCGTTTTCATTATGGTTCCGTCCATCAACTTCGAGATTCCCATTTGTCATAATTGCACTTCTACTGCTGATAACCCCCTTTATTGCTGCTGGAACGACGCCAGCATCAGAAACCGTTACGTACATTGTTTGAGATTGAGAAACGTCATTATATGTGGCTAAAACATATAGTTTTAAAGTGTCATTGTTATCTGCATCATCATCTTCGTCTTCATCGTTATGGCCATCGTGATCATCATCCTCATGATCATCATCCTCTCCATCATGATCATCATCACCGTGATCATCATCCTCTCCTTCATGGTCATCGTCACCATCAGTCAAAGAGTTTATACCGGAAGCAAAACCGGGGAGAGCGAGTATAGAAGCAAATTCAATGATTTGAGGTTGAAGTATTGCTCCGTGATCACCACCGCCATGATCATCACCACCGCCATGATCATCGCCCCCACCATGGTCGTCACCGCCATCATGATCGCTCTCATGATCATCATCGTGGTTATTTGAGGGGTTCCCAATACTGCTGACTTCTTTAATTGAATATGTTACTGTACCACCTAATAATTCAATTGTCTCCGGTTCCCTGATCCGTAATGATGTACTGTCCGAAATACGGGAAAGGAGGATACTCGTCATACTGTTACAAATGTTTTTTGCATATGCGGTATTCATGTATTGCAAAGCCTCATCGCTGGTATAACCTGAGACGCGGTTGGCATTTAACATTGCAAGAGACAGTATGGCAAATGTTCCCAAGACATAAAGTATTGTGCTTTTTCCCATATTCTACCTCGAATTTAAATTTCTTGGACTGATTTTTTTCTTCCATTGGGAAGTTTGATAATTCCCTTCAATAGGAAACGGAGTTTCGTAAACGAGATTTATCTGAACCATGCGGATACGGTCACGTCCGGATTGTGTAGCCAATGATGAGCTTGTTAATAATGTCGCTAATGAGTCATAGTAAAGCAGATTGAAACTTTTACATGCTCCTACCAGTTCCTGACTACCATTATCAATTCTTCGATAGATTGGTCGATCGTTTGGATTTTCGGTATCGGTTAGCTGTGAAGGGGTGCCCAGAGAGTATGCTATTGATTCCTGTGTTGTATCATTATCATAATCGGCATTAAACTGAAAACCAGATGTATCTGCCCGTGTAAAAATAGTGGATGTTTGAACACCATATCCGGCTTTGTACAAATCGGATTCTACAGTTCTAGCAAAGTTAATAACTTCGGTTTGGGAAATGGAGCTATAGAAGTTCTCTCTTTGCGAGGTGGTAATCTGAAAATTGATATTCATCACCATTAACATGACGGTAGATCCTGTTATGAGTGAGCCAAGTATATCTATATATGTAAACATATCAATAGCTTATTATTCGTGATAGTGAAAGTGTGTCCTCTAAATAGGGGTTAAATACATCAACATCAATCTTTTTCAGAAAAGTCTGAGCCGATGAGTTTGTCTCTGGCGAAGCAGTACTAACATAGTGCACGGAAACTTTGTACGCAAATGATCCGAAATGCTCAAGGGTATCCACTCCGGAAAAATTATTATAGTCATCAATATCATCAAAAAGAGTTCTATTACTTTCACCACTTTCTGCGCCGAGTGTGCCAGCTGATGTTAAAGAAGTTGTGGTAGAAGTGCTTGATGAAACTGTTAATTCATCAAAAGCCTTAGTTTCGATTTCTTCAATTACCGATTGCGCTGCAGCGGTTGCATCGACAATGGCTGTGTTGAAATAATTATTAGAATTCATGTTCTGTGTTGACCGGTTAAAAGTGAGAACCAAAGTTCCCAGAATTATTATTGCGCCAACTACCAGTAATTGCTGCATGCTTACGCCTGTTAAATTGTGCTAATTAAAAATAAAATAAATAAAAAAAATAATTTGGCAAACAAAAATTATTGCCACGTATGAACAATTGATGGTCGTCACGTAAGTGCTGAAAATTACTACACTCAACATTTTGACTGTTTAAAAATTCTACAAAATGAACGTGCCTAAGTAGATATTCGTAAATATTGCTGAATAGTTTAGTGTAGGGAGCCTATCAATAATTGCCGACTTAATCAAATTAGCTTTTTATATTTTTTTATCAATTCCATTCATCTAGGCCCATTCGAATCCATTTATATGATTTATTTAGTGAGGGTATTTAGTCTGATGAAATATTGTAGAGGCAATAATTTCTTGGGTAGTAATAATAGTCATGGTTCTCCGTTTTCTTGCAGAAACATAAATTGTTTAATAATCATCATAGCATTAAATGTTTTACAACACAACCGTAAACAAATGTGCAGCAGGTCATAGGTGAGTGTCTCATAACGGGACAGCACATGAGAAATAGTGTTCTTTTTTGAGAATTTTTTTGAAGTAAAAGTACTTAAATCCTATGAAAAAAGGGCTTTAGTAGGTGGCATAAAAATTGTATAATAGAGAGGAAACAATATAAATTATACAATGAACGTTAGACAAAAAATAAGACAAACTTCGATAACGGTGAAAAACACCGAAGCTTCTGCAGGAGTGCAAGAGGACAAGAAGCGTATCATTCTACGCCGGATTGCCCTCTCGGGTTTTCTTTCTGTCGGAATGCTTGCTATTATCGGATACACGCTGCCTTACACAGTTTTGTCTATTAGCGCTCTTTTTGAATATGCAACGCTTGTTTCCTTATTTATCTTTCTTACCGTATTACTCTTCAGATATTTCGTTGTTAACGATATGGAAGGCTACTTTCCGTTTGTTTCAATTATAGTTCCCGTTTATAACGAAGGGTTACTGGTCGGGGAATCAGTGCGTTCATTGCTCGAGCTCGACTATTCCAATTACGAAATTATTATTATTAATGACGGCTCAACCGACAACACCGCGGAA
Organism: Ignavibacteriales bacterium; assembly: GCA_016182615.1. GTDB lineage: Bacteria > Bacteroidota > Ignavibacteria > Ignavibacteriales > Ignavibacteriaceae > JACPGF01. Next base: position 6,104 of record JACPGF010000153.1, on the reverse strand, counting down.
GTGGCAAAAACACTGGTTGGATATCAGAAAGGCCGTTACTCCGATGTAAAAGTCTCTCTGATAAACAAACCAAACGGCGGCAAGGCACGTGCGCTTAATGCCGGTATCAGCTATTCAAAGGCAGAAATAGTACTTTGCATGGATGGAGATTCACAACTTTCGGAAGATACTTTACGTATGGCAGTACGCCACTTTTCCGATCCGGAAATTGGCGCAGTTGCCGGTAATGTTAAAGTAATGAACCGCAAAAAATTATTCACCGATTTACAAGCGCTCGAATATATTGAAGGTTTGAACATGGCCCGCGCGGCACAAAGTTTTTTTAAACTGGTAAATATTATTCCCGGCCCAATAGGACTGTTCCGCAAAAAAGCCATCGAGGATGCAGGCTATTACTCCAGTGATACATTTGCCGAGGATGCTGACCTGACTTTAAAAATACTTGCCCATAGTTGGAAAATTTATTATGAACCCCGTGCAATTTCGTACACTGAGGCACCGGAAAAATTACAACAGTTGCTAAAACAGCGGTACCGCTGGACTCGCGGTATTTTACAGGCTATCCGTAAACACAAAGCATTGTTAATTAACCCAACTATCAATTTCGGCGATTCAGTTATATTATGGATGATGTTTTACGAAGCCCTTATCTGGCCAGCGATGAATATATTTTCAAATTTGTTTTTTATATTCGTTGCTCTCGTGTACGGCTTCTCGAGTTTGATTTTTTTCTGGTGGGCACTACTCGCCTTACTGGATTTGACTTCTGCCATTTATTGTGTAGCTGTTGAAAAAGAAGAATTTAGATTAATACCGTACGCGTTAGTATATCGCATGTTCTTTATTTTAACAATTGATATATGTAAGGCAATGTCCACAGTTGAAGAATTTCTCGGTTTTGAAATGACATGGGGAAAACTCGAACGTATCGGTACGACAAATTAAAAGATTTTGAAATGAAGAGGTAACGATGGAACTGATCCCAATTTTAGCAACGATTATCCTTATGGCAACTATCAGCACGTTTTTTCTTGCTATAGGTGCCTATGTGTTATATAAAATTAGAGAAAAACGTGGTGTTAAGTCGGTTAAAGCTGCACCCGCAACAATACAGGCTGAGTTAATTACTCCTGAAGTGCTTGCAGAGCAGGCAAAACAAACTATTGAACAGGTTGCAAAGTCACCCATTCGTGCATTTGAAAGACCCAATCCACCCGCATACCGTCCTGCACCTGAACCGATATTTATGCCTAAGCGTGTTACACAGCCTATTGCTGCACCCGCTCAGCAGCAACAGCAGCGGTTTGTTGCCTCTCAGCAGGAAATGCCAAAAGCCGGTCCTTCTCAGGTACAGGGCCAGGCGGCAGACCAAAAGTTTTTAAAGGTTACTTCGGAGGGTTATGTTACACCTAAAGAAGAAAAGAAACAGGGAGGACAAGTTAAGTGGAGATGATAAAGAACAAGGGAATGGCAATAAATTCCCTGCTTCTGATTGGTTCCGGAATTGCAATCCTGCTTATATCCTTGCTTACCTATATTTATATTCTTAAGGGTGTATATGGCAGGTTTGAATTCAGTGACAATTTATCTTCTTTGCCTTTTGGTTCAGTATTTAAAACATCGGCCGATTATAAAATTGCAATCCTGTATAGTGATAACACGGAAAACCTGCTGCCGGAAGGCAGTACCTGGGTAAGTGATAATGTGATTACCTGGAAAAAATTTCTCGACTCATACAAGCTGACCTATACAGTCATCCATGACAGCGATTTGACAAAAGGCCGCCACTATGAATTTGATTTGTTTATTGTTCCGGGTGCAAAATCACTTAACGATCAGGAAGTTAACAACCTTAAAAAGTTTATTGATAAGGGCGGAAGTGTTTTTGCAACCAGCGGCACGTCATCTTTTTCGCATGATAAAAAATGGCGCGGGTGGGAATTCTTCTCGGAAGTTTTTGGCCTGCGTTTTACAAAGGAAATAAAAAAAGAAGAACTGACCCGTATCCTTACCCTTCGCGGCGGATATCCTATTACCTCAAATATTCCAACCGGTTATCCGTTGAAGGTTGCTACCTGGGATATGCCAATCGAGGTTCAGGTGCTTGAACCCCGCACGAATCAGGTTAGTTACTGGTTTAACCAGAAATTAGACACCATGCTTGTCCGTGAAGGACTACTTAAATCCGCCGGTATCGCTTATGGCACTTATGGTGCCGGGCGCTTTGTCTGGATGGGTTTTGAACTTAACTCAGTTGTCGGTTCAAACGAAGATTTTGTTTTTTTTGACAGGTTAGTACATAATAGTGTTGACTGGCTGCTCTATAGGCCAATTGCAAATGTGCAAGACTGGCCGTCAAAATTTAAGTCAGCAGCAATTATTACTCCGGTAATTACCGAGTATAATAACGATGTTCAATCATTGGTTAACTTGTTAAAATCAAAGGGCGTTAAAGCAACTTACTTTATTGATCCGGCATTGGCCGAATCGAACCCTGCTTACACGAGACAATTGGCACAAAATGGTGAACTTGGTGCTATCGTCGATATTGGCTATCTCGCATCTGTTAACGATACGGTAAATAAGCTTAATGATTTGAATACACAGTTCGAAAAAATTAAAAGCGCGGCGGATAAAATTAAAGCAATCGGTGGAAAAGAAGTTGTTGCAATAATGCCAGCCTATGGTTTGTTCGATGACCGTACAGTCGCCTCAGCCGCGAAAGCCGGATACAAAGTTGTCCTGTCGGACAGTTTACTAGACCGTTCGGTGCCGAAATCGGTAATAAAGGGTGAGCAGGCAATTATTACTATTCCCAAAACAGCACGTGATGATTTTGAAGTTATCAGGGATTTAGGGCTTACAGAGCCTGAGTTTCAGGTTTATACCTACAATGAAGATATAGATAAAACGGTATTTGAAGGCGGCCTCTATGTGTTTAAGCCGCATAGCGGTTTACAGGGAACACCTGAAAATTTACAGGTAATTTCAAGCGTTATCGATTCATTACGTGCCCGGCAAATGTGGATTACCTCTTCAGCGGAACTGCATTCGTGGTGGACCAAGCGTAATAAAATAGAAATGCGTGTGGAGCCACGAAGCCCTACCCGCGTTGCAATTACCATGTCTAACTCGGGCAAGGAAGACCTTCCATCGTTTAATGTGACCATTGATTTACAATTGGCAATCAGGAGCGTTATTATCTCATCTGAAATGATTGGGACGCCTCTGCCGAAGTATAATTACAACTCACAAACAAGAGTGCTCGAAATGAGTATTAACGGTATGAAATCTGGTGAGTCAAGAATTTATTTAGTCGATTTCGACCGGCCAAGCTAATAGGATGATGATTATGAAAAATACGATAAAACTGAGTCTGCATTTTTTACTTATTATTTTATTTTTTAATCAGGGTTGCAAAGAAAATATCAGCAGTGATAATTTAGGTCCGACAGTCTCTTTTGAAAAGCCAGCAACCAACGATACTATTAGTTATGGTAAAACAGTATTTAAGTACACGGCTACAGATGAACAGGGCATTAAAAATATTAACGTTTTTATCAATGATAACTGGCACAAAACATTTCAACCGCAAAACGGTCAATTGCCTGAAGTATCTGCGCAAATAGATTCTGCAACTATTGGAAAACTTATCAGCATATATCTAACCGTTGTTGATTTAAGTAACAATGTAACAACAACTGAAAAACACACGGGTATTTACGTTGCCGGTACATTAGCGGCTCCGCCTGTAATAACCGATATCGCCATGACGGAATTGAGCCAGAATATTTTTAAAATCCAATGGGCGGAAAATTATGCTTTCACCGATGAGTTGGAATTGTGGAGAAAAGCCGGGGCAACAGGTATTTACACGAAAGTAAAGAGTATCCCGCTTGATTCATTAAATGTTATTGATACGGTTGCGGTAACTGGTTCTATCCCAAGGTACTATTACAAAGTTAAGTCAATCAACCATTATGGCAGTACTTTCTCAACCGAGGTAAGTATCACCAAGGAAGCCCCTGCCCTGACCAATATTCATATTGAAGAATTATCTGCCAATATTTTTAACTTCTATTGGTATTGGGTTCCGGAGAGTATTTCAACACTGGAGTTGTGGAGAAAAGCCGGTACCGGTGGAACATATGTTAAAGTCAAAAATATCAATAGAGATTCATTAAATGTAACAGATACTGTTTCAGCATCATATCCGATTCCGCGGTATTTTTACATGATTAAATCGCTGAACAACTTTGGCGCTACCAATTCAGCAGAGTATAGTATTACAGAGGCACCCCCTGCACCTTCAAGCGCGGGCATGTTTGAACTGTCATCTACTATTTTTAATATATACTGGAATAAGGTCTCGAACAAGGCAATTACCGGATTGGAACTTTGGAGAAAAACCGGAAGTGACGGTGTATATGAGATGATCAAAACGATTCCTCTCTCCTACAACAATATCAATGATACCGTTTCTGACCCGACGCCGAAGTATTATTACAAACTGCGGGCGACAAATAATTTTGGTGGCAGTTTTTCCAATGAAGTTTCTTCAAAAGGTGCAGCCATTCCACCTCCCTATAGTATCAATCTAACACTTTTGACAAATGGTGACGTTCGTGTTTCGTGGAGTTATGGAACTACTTATATTCACTATTTTAGGGTTGAACGCAGCACCAACAACAGCAATTTCGAAGTGCTTGCCACTCCTTTGCCGGATGTCCGGTCGTATGTAGATACTACTGTTGATTGGACTAGTGCGACAGAATATTATTATCGTGTAGTTGCCGTCGAAGGTGATAATATAGCAATTAGCGGTGTTAAAGTAATAACAAACTCCGGAAGCATTGGTATTAATTCCGCACCTGCAGATATCATTGCCACGCCGTCTTCATTAACGCAAATAAATTTGAATTGGACAAATACCATTACAAGCGGTGTAAATGTCCGCATCGAAAGAAAACTTGCAGCAGATGTTACGTTTGTTGATCTCGGTGTAAGCATCCCGGTAACTTCCTCCACCGGGGCTTATGCAGATCAAACAGTATCACAGGGCAATACTTACCATTACCGTCTGAGGTATGCAAACGGTTCTGCCTACTCCCTTTATTCCAATACTGCCAGTGCAACAATTAACGCGCAATCTATTTTAACAGGCCCCTCTATTGTTACGGCAACTCCTTTGGGGCGGCATAAAGTTAAAATTAGTTGGAATCAGGCAAATGGATCCGTTTCGGGTTACCGGGTTCAACGGGGGATAAGTACATTCCAGTTAATTACTATTGCAACACTAACTTCATCAACTTTTAGTTATAATGATAGCAGTAGTGCACTTGAGCCTACAAGAGAGTATTTATACCGTGTTCAGGCAGTTTCCTCCACAGATTCTGCATCATCCTCTATTTGCGCCGCAACTACATTAGCATTCGATGCACCATCAGGGCTTGCGGCGGTAAAAGTCGGGATGAATAAATTTAAAATTACCTGGACTACAAATTCACAGTATTATATAGCAAATTTAGTTACGGTGATAGAGAAAAAATGGATGGGGAGCCTGTCCCAGCCAGTTTATTCTGAGATGGCTGCCGTTAGTGGGAATGAGTTTACTGATACAACAGTTGTATCGCCAACTCTTTATTTGTACCGGTTTCGGGCAAAAGATGGAAGCAGCTATTCCGATTATTCGGCTGAACTTGAAGTACAAACTTTTGAACCTTCATATCCGGAGTTAAATGGGGTCGCACGCGGTCAGTTTTCGAAAAATGATGTTTTAATAGACCACAAAAAAGTAAAGAATAGGGATAATTAAATGGACACCCGGGAACAGTTTTCACCTGAAAATTTGGTACGGTTTGCCGAATTGGTACCATCGCCGGTTGTTATTTGCAACACAGACAAAGATGTGATTGCTTATAATGCGAAAGCCGGTGATTTCTTTTCGATTTCTGGTGACGGTTTTTCTTTCTTTCAACTGGTTCAGCCGTCCGAGCAGGGAAAAATTAATCAATTATTTGCTGAAAGCTTAAAAAGCAGAAGAGCACTTGAAGAGATTATTTCATTAAAGAATGCAGCAGGCACTTTTATTAAAGGCCGTTTGA
>JACPGF010000152.1 GCA_016182615.1 Ignavibacteriales bacterium | reverse complement strand
CCTCTCCCAAAGGGCGAGGAGACTTAAAACCCGCGTCATAGGCGGCTCTTCCGGTTCCCTCTCCTTTGGGGAGAGGGTTAGGGTGAGGGCTGTTTTTAGCGTGAAAACGAATATTTTACCCTTAAGTTGACACCATTGCCTGTTTTAGAAGAGGGATAGGGGTGAGGTTTTTTTTGTTTTAGCGGCACTAACACTGCCTAAAAACGATCCTCCTCCCGAGGGAAATGCTTTTCGCTACAGCGAATACTGCTCTTCCAAATATGGGATTGTATCAAATAATTCGTTAGCCACAAAATCAGGTATCTGCTGAAGGTCTTCGGGCAAGGGTAATTTCTCTTTCCCCGTACCAACAAGTATGCCCTTTCCACCGATGCGTTGAGCCGCGACAATGTCGTTTTCAAGGTCATCACCAATCATTAAAAATCCTGCGTCGAGAGTACCTCCAAGGCTTTGTATGGCAGTTTCAAAATACACGGGGGAGGGTTTACCGATGAGGGTGGATTCCTTACCGCTGGCATACTCGATGCCAACAATAAAGGCACCAACATCAAGAGTGCTTGTGGTTCCATCGGGGAACCAAAATTTGTTTTTATGCAAAGCTATCAGTTGCACCCCTTTTTCAACTAAACGGAAGATTTCATTCATTGCCTCGAATGTCCAATGAGGTCCCAAATCGCCAACAACAACAGCATCCGGATTATTTTCGACACTAAACTCGTTAAAATTGCTTTTTGTTCTCGTATCACAATAGATTTTCGCGCGGAGATTGTTTTTGCGCAAATAATAAAGCGCTGCATCAATTGTTGTCAGTGACGGCGGAATATTCTTTACGCCCGCACTTTGCAGCATAACTCTAATATCTTTGCCGGTTCTCAAGGTTGAATTGGACAGAATGAGAACTGGGATGTCACTTTTCGTGGTAAAATCAAAAAATTCCTGAAGCTTGTTGGCAAACACATGCCCTGTCTTCAGTACTCCGTCAAAATCCAATAATAATGGTTTCATTCTTTTGCGATAATTGATTAAAAAAAGAAGAGCTTTTTCCGTTAATTCCTATATCCGCGATTGAAAACACTGGCATACGTGTAAACCACAGACCGAAGGCTTAAACAGAGAAAGCTCTTTTTCACTTCTTTAATGGTAAATTTAGGCTTTGACAAGTTTTGGTAATTTTATCCGTACAAGCGCATAGGCTCCGAATAAAACTGCTGAAAAGAACAAATCGCCCAACAGAGTAAAATGGAAGAACGGAATGGCTGCAAGAAAACACTCGCCAAGACCGGTAAGATTTTTTGGATACAACGTACCGGTAGCCCACATTGCAAAATTAGTAATAATAAAGAACGATACGGAAGACATCACTACAGCAAGCACCGTATTGCCAAAAGTCATTCTTTTCTGCAAAGACTGTCCTATTAATACAATAAGTGCAAAACTAAGATAGACTGCATACATACCGGGATGGAAACCGATAATCGGGTCTGTTAACAACATGGCTATAAATGGTACCAGAAATGCCTGCCATCTTTTTGAAAATGTTGCACCGCCAAATAAAGCGATAGAACCAATAGCGGTTAAATTAGGATAATGCGGCAATAATCTTGTTAAAGCTGCTCCAAGAATCAGAACGCTTAAAAACTTCAAGCTATTCATTTTAAGATATTTCATATTCTTCTCTTTTCGGTTATGAAAGATAATGTTTAATAATTAATCAAAATTTAATAGAAATTTTCATCTCAAAAAAATCATATAAATAATATTTACAGCCAATAAAAACCGGATTGATGTTCGGAATTCTTTCTCCATATAAACGCAACAGAATTATTTAGAATAATTCATCAGGTATCCGGTGCAAATTAGCCTTTTTTAACCGTGAACCTTATTTTTTAAGCATTGCCAAAAAAAATCAGATCGGTTACAGTTTCTTTTTTATTAAAATAATTGTAACTACCCAGCTCATCTCTATAATAATTCCCGTCTCTTAATCGCTGACTTTAGTCTGAGGCTTCCTAACCCATATAACCACAATATTTAGCCACAAGATATTGAGATGAAATTATAAAGCAAAATTTAGTGGCTAATGCCTGATGTTTATTGGTTATTTAAACCTCAGACTAAAGTCTGAGGTTAGGTCATAACAATTTCGCTGAACTTCTTAAGCTGCTAATTCTAGTAAAACGCCAAAACTCGACTTTATTTTCCGTATGCTGAGTAGTTACAAATAATTTACTTCAGTAATAGCATTTTTCGGCATACGTTAAAACCAGCCGTCATTAAACGATAAGTATAAATGCCGCTGCTTAAGCCCTCACCATGTAGGATTTCGGTGTTTTTACCAGCAGGCCTTTCTTCATCGACCAGCACCCGTACTTCTTTACCAAGTATATCATAGACACTCAATTTAACATGCCCTGAAACGGGCATTTGCCAGTTTATTCTTGTTGAGGGGTTAAACGGATTTGGATAGTTCTGTTCCAATAAAAAAGCAACCGGATGCCCTGCGTCATTCCGAACACCCGAAGGATCGCTGCTGTACTTCAATAGCACTCTCCTTGGTGCTATACTGGTTGTAAAAGTTGATAGCTTTTGTCCGGTACTATCATGTATAGACAGCGCACCATTAACCGTGTACGATTTAGCATCAAGTATAAAATGATTACGGCCGCTATAATCAAATGCATAGCCATAATAACTGTTTGCCGGGAATGCTGATGGAACAATAACGGCTGCTGTAGAATTTGTCATGTTGTAACTGACAATATCGTTGGTGTTCGCGATAAAATACAGTTTGCTGCTTTTTTTATCCACCGCAATATCTTTTCCGAAACCATAACCCGGGATAGAATAACTTTGCACAATGGTATTTGTCGTTGTGTCAACTTTGTAAATCTTGCCATAATCAGGTTCTCCGGGGCAGCCCACTAACAGGAATCCGTCGTTGGAAACAGCAAGCGAGGATGGATCCTTCCGCACGGTAATTACCGCGGTTACTTCATCAGATACGGTATTAATAACTGATATGGTTGAATCGGATGCGCCGCCCCATAAACTAGTGTTGGCAACATATACTTTGTTACCGAATGCAATAATTTCCTGAGGATACACACCAACGGTCAGCTCCTTCATCAATGAGAAATCCGATACGTTGAGTATAGATACTTTACTGATTGACCCGTTGGTTATATATACCTTACCATTAGCAATTGCAAGCGAATAGGGGTTTGTACCGACTAATGCCGATTTAAGGACAGTCCCGTTTGTATCAACTTTATAGATTTTCCCACTCCCGCCATAACTGCCCTGCTCGATAATATAAAGATTATTTTCATAGAGAAGCATCCCATCCGGGTATAATCCAAGTTGTCCCGGTGCGAAGATACTTTGCTCGTATGTTTTAGTCGATGCATTATAGAGCCCCAGTTTAGAACTGCCGGTGCTGAAACCACCTTCGGACAATATATAGGCTTTACTTAATTGTTGGGGAAAAATAATACCGGCAAATAAAAGAAAAATTAGTATGATAGCTTTAGGCATTCTCACCTCTGTTAAATTATTAAATTAATTGTTATCGTATAAGTCCTTAGCGGAAGCGGATAATCAGAAAGCATCTGATAGTCGTGATTGGCAATATTATTGACCTCGAGCCGCGCTGTGGTTTTTAGTCCAAAAAGCATTTGACTGATGGACACATTTCCATCCAGAATATTTTGCTGACTCATTTTATTCAGGTTCTCAACATCAGCGTACCTGTCACCAGTGTGATGAAAGAACAGGTTACAGGAAAATTCCTTGTACTGCAGCATCATCGCCAGTTTTACCGTATGAACCGGTACATAAGGGAACAGTTTGTTATAAGTCGGGTCGCCGGGATAACGTTCATTTGTACTCCGGGCATCGGTAAAAAGAGCTCCGGCAGTCAACCTTACTATTAATTGCCCATCAAAAGCCTTTTCTATATTTGCATTACACGAGGTGGCACGGGAAGTTGATTTACTAATATTCATAGGCTGCCATTTACCATTTCTTTGAGGCATCCAAATAATTTTATCGGTTGCATCTATCTTAATAAAGCTGCAGTCAAGCGACCCGCTGAAAATGCCGTTAAACTCGTACCATGCCCCTGCTTCCTGATTATTTGAATATTCAGCATTAATATTCTTTGAACCCACTTCTTTCCAATAGAGATCATTAAATGTTGGCATCCTGAAATTTTTTCCAAAATTACCACGGATACTGAACCCGGTGCTTTCGAATGGTTTTATATTTACACCGGCTTTGTAGGTAACTATTTTTTTGTTCTCTTCGGGAATAATATCCGCTCGTATGGACGGGAACAATGTAACAGTTTTCAGAAACCCCGACTCGACAGCTAATGCAATAGCGTGTTGGTTCCGTTTAGCAAGGCTGCTCAGTTGATTGCTCCGGAGCGCCGCATGGACAAAGCTATATGCTGCGATAACGTGAAATTCATCGGTTTTGTAATGGAGTTCATTCTCTCCGGAAACAACGATATTTTTAAAATGGCTGTCGGAGAGACGCTGAACTTTATACTTT
>JACPGF010000177.1 GCA_016182615.1 Ignavibacteriales bacterium | reverse complement strand
TTCTCTTTTCGGTCCGCATTTTTATAGCGAGTTTTTATCGCTAAAAGGTACCCGGTTTTTGATTCTTGAATCATAATAGCTCCGTTTTTTTCGGTTACTTATATTATGACTCAACGACCATTTTTCTGTGTCGTCTTGGGTTACATTAATTTTGACTCAATGCGCTCATTTTATTCATGAAATTGACTATTAGTGAAAATAATTTTTTTTACTTATTTTTTCCCTACAAAAACAGAAACATCAATCCGGGATCATACGTTATTGTTTTTATAGAAATTGTTAGGATTGTATGTCTATTTTTCCCAAGATTTGATATTCGAGGCAGGTTTTTCCATTTTTTTAATTTGCGGTATTAGATTAAATAATTCAGCGATCTTAGTTCTATTAGAAAGGCACTCGTTTTAGAAATCATATATAAAAATCGAACCATTGTTTTGTTTAATAATGGGAAATGCTAAGTAGATATTGTAAAAAATAATTGAATAGGTAGGCATAATTATGTTAAACGTTACGAGTTTTTGGTATCTGGACAATGATGGTATTCTGAGTATATACACCCAATTCCAAGAAAAGCTAGAGACCGAATCGATTGAAACACTTAAAAGGGATAAAGGTAAAAAAATTTCTGCTAAAATTGGTCTTGGGAAAGCCCTTGGAGTTTTTCTGGGTCTAATCGAAATAGACGGGAGTGGGGAACTTAATTCTAGTGCAACTACAGAAACCCAAATCCACTACAAAACAGCCCCAGAGAATCATTTGAGATTTATTTTACAAACCCTATCCAAATTGGGTGAACCTCACTTTTTCAATGATCTTAAAGCCGGAGCAAAGCATTGCCACGAGAATAGAGAAGCTACATTTTTAATGTTTCAAGAACAGTTCGATGCCCCCCAGTTTTATTTAGGAAGAAGTGGAATTGACATTGTTAATAATGAAGGAGCCTTTTTGTTCACAAAGGATATGGACCCATTTGACAATTATATATACAGGGACGATTACTTTAAATACGAAGCAATCCCCGTGACCATGGCTGCCAGCGCTCATAAATTTGTCCATTCAAGAAATGGTCATTTCGGTCAGACAAGTCATGAAGCATTGAGGTTTGGTTCACAATTTGGTAAGAATATAAATCTTACAGTATTTGGAACAATCTTTCCCGTTGGTGAGCATTTTCAATTAAAGCCTTATGCAATCTGGTAAATACCAGCAAAATGATCTGAATTATCTATTCAGTTAAAGATTTTATGTCATATAACTGCGGTTATCAACCAAAGAGTGCACAGCAATCCACTCATTATTCCATTAAAATCCAGAAATATTCTTCATATCTTCATTTCAAATTTTTCATTCTTCATTATTAATTATTCATTAAACAAAGTTTCTTATGGATCCTAAATTAACAACCGCCCCGCAACACATGGAAGTGCTGAAAGTACTTAGTGAACTGGAAATAAAACTGCATCAGCCGGTACCCGGAATGACGATGAAAGAACTTGAGAATATGATGGAAATTGACTTCTGGGAAATTGGAGCTTCGGGCAGGAGTTACAAGAGAGATTACGTGCTTACCGTTTTAGAGGACAGGTTACATAAGCCGACAGTTGAAAATTGGGAATCGACGGATTTTCATTGTCAGGAAATAGCACCAAATACCTTTTTATTGACCTACACTATAAAACAATGGGAGCGCATCACCCGACGGTCTAGTATTTGGCATAATACTGATAGCAGATGGAAATGTATATTTCATCAGGGTACAGTAGTACTTTCGTAGTTTGAATTTTAAAAATAACCACGTATGTAACCCTTTTGCTGCTGCATAGTGCTACAGTATAATAAACATGTAACTAAACTATTGCATTAATCTATGATTTGAGGAACGTTAACAAATCATCATTAAGCCTTTCTTTATGAGTATCTGCAAGCCCGTGAGGACCGCCATGATATATTTTAAGTACCGCGTTTTTGATGAGTTTGGAAGCCGGATAGCCCGATGCGCCAATCGGCACAATTTCATCAACATCTCCATGAATTATCAAGGTTGGGACGGCAATTTTTTTCAAGTCATCAGTAAAATCCGTCTCAGAAAAAGCCTTGATACAATCCAGTTGATTTTTTAGCCCGCCCTGCATTGCCTGCAGCCAGAATGCATCCCGGACACCCTGAGAAACTTTGGCGTTGGGTCGGTTGACTCCATAGAAGGGTATGGTAAAATCTTTGAAAAATTGTGAGCGATCCGAAGCAACCCCTGAGCGGATGTTATTAAAAAGTTCTATCGGTAGTCCAATATGGTTATCTTTTGTCTTAAGCATCAAGGGGGTTACGGATCCGATAAGCACCATCTTTAATACTTTTTTGTTCCCATACCGCCCTATATACCGGGCAACTTCTCCGCCGCCGGTGGAATGCCCTACAAGAGTCACTTCCTGCACGGCAAGTGTTTCTATTAGTTCTGACAAATCATCCGCGTATGTGTCCATATCATTGCCGTTCCATGGCTGACCTGAACGACCATGACCACGGCGGTCATAAGCAATACACCGGTAACCATGCCCGGCAAGATAAACCATCTGGCTTTCCCATGCATCGGCAGTTAGCGGCCAGCCATGCGAAAAAATAACCGGCTGCCCCTCTCCCCAGTCTTTATAATAAATACTTGTGCCATCTTTCGTTGTTATTGTGCTATTTTTAATCTTATCCATTATGTCATCCTCTATATACAGTTAAATTTGTTAGTTAATAAATTCCGGTTAACAATCCGTGATATCTGCTATTAATAGTATTTCCTCGATTGGAATGCAGCAGGCAAGGTTTTAGCCTTTTTTTTAGCAGCCTAAATGACCACCGGACTGAAAAAAGCCTTCAAAAGTCAGAGCAAAACACAACAATGGAATTAAAACTACATTGCCGGGCATGCTCATAATTATTTACAAATAAGTTATACGTTTAATTCTCTCAATAGTTCATGTTAACCTGATCCAAATGAATCCTAATTAATTTCAAACACTCGGCACTCTATTCACTATTGTGCCAGATAACCACCATCAATATCAATTGCCGCCCCGGTAATAAATGAACTGTCATCAGAGGCAAGGAAAATAAACCCTGCTGCAATCTCTTCAGGAGTGCCTAACCGTTTCATCGGGTGCAGGCTAATAATATGGTTCTTAATATCAGTATTTTCGTCAATTCCCGCCATATTCAGTAATGGAGTTTCCACAAATCCGGGACAAATCGCATTTATCCGGATCCCATCAGTTGCATACTCGAGTGCAGCCGATTTTGTGAGTCCTAAAACGCCATGCTTTGCAGCTACATAATGCGCTGATTTGGCAAAACCAACTTTCCCTAAAATTGACGATACATTAATAATAGTTCCTTTTTTCTGTTTTACCATTTGCATTAACTCGTGTTTCATGCAATTAAAAACACCGTTGAGGTTTATGCTGATAACTTTTAGCCAGGCCTCTTCGCTCATATTACCAACTTTATTTACTTCTCCGAAAATTCCGGCATTATTTAAAGCCACATCCAATGTTGAAAAAGTGTCGGTTGCTTTCCGGATTGCTTCTGCTGCCTCTGCATATACCGATACATCACACTCGATAAAAATGGCGTTAGGGCATTCCCGCTTTAATTCTTCCATAATTGATCCGGAAGCACCTGTGGCAATACTGGCAATTGCTATATTAGCGCCTTCTCTCGCTGCTGCTATGGCACACGCTTTTCCGATTCCGGATAAACCGCCGGTTATAAAAACAGTCTTGTCCTCAAGTTTTTTCATTCTCGTCATTCAAAATAATTAGCGATACTGATACTTAGTTAATGATATATTACGGACAATGCGAATTTGAATCAATCATTCAAAGGGATGATAAACGGACTACACCTTTTAAGTATAAACCTTACCCGTTAAACACAATTTTACTTTTTATAGAGAATTAGTCTGCAAACCACAAAGATGATAAGGAGGTGCACAGGTCCAACGAATTTAAATGTCCATCCGCTTTGGGGGGGAATACCCTTATTCCTTTAATTGTTGGCTATCTAACTGCAGATGGATTTTTAATTGTAAAAGTGGCAAATCAAGACCACGCTTTCCGGCACTATTTTAACATTGCGCAGGTAACCGGTAACTCATCACTTATAATTCATTACTCATAATTAATAATTATTTCCCGCTCTTTTAGTAAGTTTAGGTATTGATTTTTTTTGATTTCAACCAATCAAAGCAGAAAGTTTTTGCATGAGAACCATAATTGAGCCGTTTAAGATAAAGTCCGTTGAACCCATCCGTTTTACCACCCGCGAAGAGCGCGTTGGTATTCTTGAAAAAGCCGGATATAACCCATTCCTCATCCACGCGGATGATGTACTTATTGATTTGTTAACTGATAGCGGTACCTCCGCAATGAGCGCACTGC
>JACPGF010000126.1 GCA_016182615.1 Ignavibacteriales bacterium | reverse complement strand
GGGGGAAAAATTGCACCGGGAAACAGTGAAGGTTATTATCAGGAACAGGTAATTAAAGCAGGTAAGAGCCTTAAGAATGCAAAAGTGCATGAATTGATGCTTTCAGCCGATGTATTCATTAATGTACCGATCCTCAAATCACATGGATCAACACAACTCACCATGTCGATGAAAAACCTTATGGGAACCGTTTGGGACAGAAGGTACTGGCATAAGAATGATTTACACCAGTGTATCGCGGATTTTGCATCATTTCGTAAACCCGATTTAACCATTATTGACGCTTACGCCGTGATGAAACAAAACGGTCCCCGGGGTGTATCTGAGGCTGATGTAACCATAATGAAGTCGCTTATCATTTCCCGTGATATGGTGCTTGCAGATGCAGCGGCAGCAAAACTCTTCGGCAGCGACCCCGATTCAGTTGGTTATATCCGCATCGCGCACGATATGAAAGTGGGCAGTAAAAATCTTAGCGCTGCAAATATTCAGCGGATATCAATGTAGTATTACATGGCCGTTTTATTAAGGCGGATTGCTGCTGTTCTTTTTTTTCTGGCTTTTATAGCAGCAACTCAGGATATTTTTCAGGCCGTCAGCCCTCAATATAAAAACTATATTCTATCGTTGCAGGTAGTTCCTGCTATATTACAGTTTATACAAAAGCCGGCATGGATAATTGCCGGCTTCGTTGTTATATTGTTAACTACCATGCTGATGGGACGGCTTTATTGTTCAACCGTTTGCCCCCTTGGCTTTATACAGGATGTTTTCAGCCGGATACGGAAAAAAACACAAAAAAAGCCCCGATTTATTGAGTTGCCTAATTACCGGAAAACCCGCTACACCGTTTTTATCTTGACTCTGATTTTTGCTGTTTTTGGAGTAACGCTGCCGTTATCATTGCTCGATCCGTTCAGTCTTTCGGGTAAATTTGTTAATGCATTCGTGCAGCCACTTGTTGTATTGGCAAATAACGGGGTTTCTGCGGCGTTTGCACGAGCAGGTAATTATAGTGTACCGCCCTATGTTTATAGATTACACACAGTTGATTTTTATCTCATCTCAGTTATACTTTTTGCTGCAATTGGTTATATATCGTATCAAAAAGGAAGATGGTTCTGCAATATACTCTGTCCCGTGGGCACTTTTTTAGGGATTCTTGCACGGATTGCCCCGAAGAAAATAAAAATTGATGAAATTGCCTGCAAGGGCTGCGGAGTCTGTGAGCGGGTATGTAAGGCAGGGTGTATTGACACGAAAGCGCATCAAATCGATTTTGAAAGATGCGTTGTTTGCTACAATTGCATTGATGTGTGTCCAACGGGAGTCATCTATCAAAATAAGAAAACCCATAAACCGGATACAAAGAAAAAACCTGTTACGGTAAGCAGAAAGGGTTTTCTTGGTATTAGTGCCGTACTGGCATTGCAGGGGATTCAACAGAAGGCAATTAAAAAGGAAACAGGCGAAAGCCGGGTTGTGGTTAACCGGAAGGTACCTGTTACGCCGCCGGGAAGCGGGGGAGTTGAACGTTTTACGGAATTGTGTACCGCTTGCCAGCAGTGTACCGGGCAATGTCCATCACTGGTATTGCAGCCTTCCTTAACCGAGTATGGCTTCTTAGGTATTATGCAGCCGGTAATGAATTTTTCCTTTGGCTATTGTAACTTTGAATGTACACTGTGTATGGAAATTTGTCCCACCGGAGCCCTGCTGCCGTTGCACATTAAAGAAAAAAAACTTAAACAGCTTGGGAAAGTAACATTTGTTAAGGATAACTGTATAGTTGAGACAAAAGGCACAGAATGCGGGGCATGCTCTGAGCACTGCCCGACAAAGGCGGTTACCATGGTGCCATATAAAAACCTGAAACTTCCGGAGATAAAAGAAAAAATTTGCATTGGTTGCGGAGCCTGCGAGTATGCTTGCCCGGTTAAACCCTATAAGGCAATATATGTAGAGGGAAATAAAGTACATTGCCTGGCCGAAAGCCCATCAAATGAGAATGCAACGCGAAAAGAAGCCGTGCCCGAAGAGTTTCCCTTCTGACCCTTTTTTCATCGAGAAAAAAGGTGCTTTCATAGAAAACTGCTACCAAATAAAGCACATTTTTACTTATCTTCATGCCTATTAACTGGATAGCATTTAAGCAAAATGCCCAGTTCCGTGTTACTACATTTACCGATTGATTAATAATTTTGCTTGATATCTCAAAAGACAATTCCTTAGAAAGGATGCTTTAATGGAGAAAAGTTTACAGTATTTAAACAAATTTACTTGCATTGTATTTGCACTGTTAGTTTTTAGCGGTGTAACTGCATTTGCTCAGCCAATACTACCTCAACCCGTTTTAACTTCACCGGTAACTGCATCGTCAGTTAGTGCCTCCGGCATTATTCTTTCTTGGAACGCCTCCGCCGGGGCTGATTGGTACTACGGAGAACTTTCTACCGACAATACCTTTGCCTCTGGAGTGGACACATTTTCAACCGCTGCAACAACGTTTAATTTGCCCAGCGTTACAACAGGGCAGTTATATTATTGGCGGATACGGGCTTGGAGCACCGCAACTTTAGATTCAAGCGATTGGACTTTACCTTTTAATTTTACAACACAGTTGGCTCTGCCACTCCTGGCTCAACCTTCAAACCATGTGCATCTTCTTACACTGAGTTCTACTTTAACCTGGTATTCGGTTACTAACGCAACATCATACCGTTTGCAGGCTGCTACAGACACGACATTTTCTTCAGTAATTCTGAATACAACCTTGGGCAGCGGTACCGATACTTCCTATTTATTAGCCGGACTATCGTACAACACGAAATATTTCTGGAGAGTTAAGGCTTTTTCGGCTGCTGACTCAAGTACCGATTATTCTGAAATATTTGATTTCAGGACTCCTGTTGAGGTGCCCGCACTTTCCACTCCTTCGAATAATAGTTACGCCGTTTCAACAAGTCCTTCTCTTGTTTGGACAGGTGTCGCAGGTGCGGACAGTTATCATGTTCAGGTTTCAACAACAAATACTTTTGCCTCACTTGTTTCCGACGGGTACGCTGCAGGCCTCAGTTACTCGGTATCCGGCCTTGCTAACGGAACGGAATATTTTTGGAGGGTAAAGGCAATAGGTGCTTTCGACTCAAGTGATTTTAGTACAGAATTTAAATTTACTACCTCAATCGCGGTACCGGTATTAGCCTCTCCGGCCGATAACAGTTTTGGTAACGCAACAAACCCATCTCTCTCATGGGGCGCAGTTACAGGGGCTTCCGGGTACCGTGTGCAGGTAGCATCGGATGTTTCGTTTACGGCAATTGTTACCGCCGATACAACAAGTTCGACCGGTTTTGCCGTTTCGGGATTAAGCCAATATACACCGTATTATTGGCGTGTTAAATCGCTCAGTGCAAATGATTCATCGGCTTATTCGGCTTACTTTACCTTCACCACAAAAATTGCCACACCGGTATTAAGTACCCCCGCGGATAATTCATATCAGGCTGTCTTAAACCCCACGTTAAACTGGGCTGCGGTATCCGGAGCGACGGCATACCACTTGCAGGTTGCAACGGATAATACATTTACTACTTTGGTGAATGATTCATACCCGGCTGCAAATTCGGTTGGTTTGAGCGGTCTAGCAAATAACACAACTTATTACTGGCAGGTAAAGTCAAAAAATGCGAATGACTCAAGTATTTATGCTTCGTATTTTACATTTACAACATTGCTGGCAACGCCTGCACTCGGTTCGCCTGCTGCATACTCGTATGGTAATGAGCTTAATCCTACGGTTAGCTGGGCTGCCGTAACGGGTGCAACAGAATACCGCGTGCAGTTTTCAACTGACTCTACTTTTACCGCGGTGACATTTGATGACACGGTTAGTGTAACCAATAAAGCCTACAGCGGCCTGTCTTATAACACAAATTATTACTGGAGAGTGCGGGCGCAGAATACAAATAATCAAGGCGCTTTTTCAGCGGTGAGAAGGTTCACCACAAAGCTGACAGTGGCTGTGTTAACCACTCCGGTTGACGGTGCGTTAGATAGAACAGTAACTTTAGGCTTTGCATGGAATGCAGTAAGCGGTGCCAACAGGTATCAAATTCAGGTTGCCACCGATACCGGGTTTACGAGCATCGTACAAAATGTTACCGGATTAACCGGCACATCAACAACATTATCCGGATTAAGTTATTGGCAATGGTATTACTGGAGGATTAAAGCCTCCAACACAAGCGGGAATTATGGCGATTTCAGCGGCGGTTTCAGTTTCCAGACAAAACTGGCTCCACCGGTACTGGTTGCACCGGGTGCGAGTGCAACAACAATTAGCATTAATCCATTGCTGAGCTGGCGGACAGATACCGCTGCAACATGGTATCATGTACAGCTATCGCTCAGTAATACGTTTACGACAACAATTATAGACAGTATTACAACAGATACTGCGGTATATGTTATACCTGTTTTAGCAAACAACACCCTGTATTACTGGCGGGTACTCGATTCGAATGCCGTTAGCACGAGTGATAATTCAACACGGTCTTTTACAACCGTGCCGGAGATTATCCCGTATCCTTCGCATCCGCTTGGCGGGCAGTTGGTATATACTTTAACCCCTACTTTGTACTGGTATATTAACGTCCCGGCTCCGGGTATTCAATACGATGTTTTATATTCAGTTGATCCGGCAGTGCCATTGTTAACCTCGGCGATAGCCGATGCAGGTGATACGATTCACTACACGGTGCCAAGCGCACTATTACCCGGTACAAAATACTACTGGAGGGTGAGAAGCAAATACGCGGGACCCATTATTGTAAAATATTCAGCAATTGATAGTTTTACGACATACGGCAGTCCGGTTGCCCCAACCCCGGGATATCCTTTAACGGGCAATACGGTTCATACCCTTAACCCGGTGTTACGTTGGTACATGAGTTTAAATGTGCCTTTCTATACTTTTGAATACCGGTATAAATTGTCATCAGCCGGAAGCTGGGCTGATACGGTTAATGTTGGTTCTGATTTAATTGACACCCTGAGCGGTTTAACCGCGGGTGCATCGTATGATTGGGAAGTGCGCACTTATAACAGTGACACGGTTTCCGCGTGGTCGGCAACACAAACATTTATAGTTGATGGTTCAACTGCAACAACTCCGGGCACGCCTGTTCTTGCTTATCCGGTTGGTAATGCATCTGTTTATACAAGCTCCCCAACTTTGTATTGGTGGGTACCCGGAAACACCGCGGGTTTAAGCTACTCGCTTGAAGTGCGTGCCGATACGAACTTTACCGGAACACCAACAGATACCGCGATTTCAGCCTGGTATTACACGAAAACGGGATTAGCTTCCGGAACAACATATTACTGGAGAGCACGTTCCGGTGATGGTCTTACGTATTCTGCATGGTCTGTCAGGGATACATTTACCATTAATGCGCCTGCAGCTGCATCAATGCCGGTTCTCTCGTATCCGGTTGATAGTGCAGGAGTTTATACTTCGGGTCCGACGGTATTTTTCTACACGAATACCTACACGGTTGGTACAACATACGATGTGGAATTGTATGTGAATGATACCGTTTCGGCGGCAGTTAGTACGGCTTCCGGAATTGGAAATACATTCCATCAGTTTACAAGTCTGCTGGCAGGAAAGACCTATTACTGGCGGGCACGGTCTCATAACGGTGCCAATACTTCTGCATGGTCCGCGTTTGAAGATTTTTATACGGTGGGCTCAGCGGGTACTTTAACTCCTATACCAACATGGCCGGTTGGCGGCGTTACCCTTAGCGATACGAACAGTGTTTCGATAAACTGGTATGTAAATGGTTTCAGTATTCAAACATTAACATATCAGATGGAACTGCACGATGTGAATTCCTTTAGCGGAACACCGACACATCCGGGTATTACATCACCATTAACAGTTGCGGGTCTCACAGCGGGAACAGAGTATTTTTACCGCCTGCGGTCTTACAACGGCAATGCGTATTCTGGATGGTCAACTACAGAATCCTTTATTACAGGTGCATCAGCATTGGCACCGGTAGTGGCACGGTTAGGAAGCCCGGTTAACAATGTTGTTGTAAACACCAATGCACCGGTACTCTCTTGGTTTAATGCCGCACCTTCAGTCAGTACCCTGCGGTACGAGGTTGAATACTCGGATAATCCATTATTCAACAATGCGGTAAAGACGGAAAACATTGCAGGTAAATCGTTAAAGCTGAACGGGCTAACGACAGGTAAACAGTATTTCTGGCGTGTCCGCGCGGTTAACAATGCAGGTGTTTATTCAAACCATTCAGGTTCCGGCATTTTTGTTGCCAACGGTACAACAGAGGTTGAAAAGAAGGTTGAAATTCCTTTGGAATTTTATGTCGCCCAAAACTATCCCAACCCGTTTAACCCTTCAACGGTTATTAAATTCGGTTTACCGGAAGATGCAGCCGTATCGATGAAAATTTATAATACACTTGGGCAGGAAGTAGCAACGGTTATCGGCGGCGAACTGCTGAAAGCAGGGACGTACGAATACAAGTTTGATGCAAACAAACTTGCCGCGGGAGTGTATATCTACCGTTTGGAAGCAGGGAAGCATTCCTCGGTGAAAAAGATGCTGTTCCTGAAATAATTTACACCTGTCTGTGAGGGCATGACAGTAAGGAAGCGGGCTTTATGCCCGCTTTTTTTATGCGTATCCACTAAAATCTGCACAAGAAAATTTGCGGGAATCTTGTATATTGCAAGTCCTTTTTACAGCGGTTGGCTGAAAAATCTTTCTTTAAACTTTTTGAGTGCTTGATTGGTTAGGAAAAACATAAACCTGAAATTTTTTGTTCTGTGTTATTTAATAGTGCTATTTTTCCCGGGCAGCAATTTTTTATATGCTCAGGACACCGTAAAAATAATGTCCTGGAACCTGCTTAATTATACGGTAAGTGAAACTGAAAGGAACAATTATTATAAAACAGTAATTGGTTCGGTTGCGCCGGATATATTTGTCTGCCAGGAAGTGGCAGACGGTCAAGCCGCGGTTGATTCGTTTTACAAAAATGTTATACAACAAATTTTACCAACCCATGCAAAAGGATTGTTTGTAAACGGAACCGATACCGATAATGCAATATTTTTTAATCCTGCGTTGTTTACCTTTGTCAGCAATACCCCCATCCGCACCGCATTGCGTGATATTACCGAGTTCAAGCTTGTTAAAACTTCGTCAGGAGATACACTCCGCATATATTCTGTGCATTTAAAAGCAAGTTCAGGGGCAGATAATGAATTGCTGCGTGCCAAGGAAGTGGATAGTTTACGGAAGGTAACGAACCTGCTCACTGCCGGGTCTAACTTTTTTGTTTGCGGCGATTTTAATTTGTATAACTCGAACGAAGCTGCGTATCAGAAACTTATACTGGATAACCCGGGTGATGAAGGTGATTTTATTGATCCTATTATTATGCCGATTTCCTCGAACTGGAATAATGCATCGAATGCAGCATATCACACACAATCCCCCCGTGTAAGGCAATTCGGCGGCGGCTCAACCGGCGGTATGGACGACCGATTTGATTTAATGCTTTTCTCGAATGCAATTGTTCAAACCGGCGGTATGTATTATGTCCCCAATTCATTTGTTGCATACGGGAATGACGGCAACCATTATAACGATTCAATAAACAGCCTGCCGAATTCAGCGGTAAGCGCGGAAATCGCAAATGCTATTCATTATGCAGCGGATCATCTGCCGATTTATGCAAAGTTTACATTTCCCGCTTCGGTTACAGCGCCAACAGCGCAGGCTACCAATTTGCAATTCAGCAGCATCACAACAACTTCGTTTACCGGAAATTTTACAGCGGCATCGCCTGCCGCGGATGGTTATCTTGTATTACGGAAGGCAGGCTCTGCACCGGCAAGCCTTCCTGCAAACGGAAATGCATATACAGTTGGCAGCGCATTAGGCGATGCAGTTGTTGCCTACTCGGGATCCGGTACAACATTCGCGAATACGGGTTTAAGTTCAGGTGTAACATATTATTTTAAAATATTTTCATTCAATGGCAGCGGAAGCAGCAGTACATACCTCACAACAAATCCATTAAGCGGAGCGCAGGCAACAAACTCTGCATCTCCTGCTCTCACAATTTCAACAGGCAGCCTCACCTTTTCCAATACTGAAGTTAGCACGAGTTCGGCAGTTCAGTCTTTTACCGTTTCGGGGAGTAATCTGTCAGCGAATATTATTATCGCGCCGCCGGTTGATTTTCAAGTTTCAACGAACAGCGGCTCAGGATTTGTATCGAATCCTTCAACCATTGTTCTTACCCCAATTTCAGGGGCGGTGGCAAGCACAACCATCTATGCACGTTTTTCGCCACTGACCGCGAGTGGTTCAAGGAGTGATTCGATATTAATCAGCAGTACTGGTGCAACATCCGGAAATGTTCAAGTGAGTGGCGTGTCAATAAGTTCCTCGCCATCAGTGCAATCTTCTATTTCGATAGGTAATGAAACGGCGGGTTCAGTAACAGCGAATTATTCTGGTGGCAATGGCACAAAAAGAATTCTTATCATACGACAGGGTTCGGCAGTTGACTTATGACGGCAATGGTAACTCGGTTACCATCACTGGTCTTTCAGGAGCAACACAGTATTATTTTGCAGTATATGAGTATAATACGGGAACAAACAACTCGCAAAATTATCTCACTACTTCACCCGGTGTTGCCAATTATACCACAGCTGCTTCCAATATTTATACTTGGGGTGGCGGCAATGGCAGCTTTGCCGTAGCGGCAAACTGGGTACCTTCCAGAACAGTAACAAGCGGGCAGGATGTATTACAGTTTAACGCGGGTGATTCGGTGCGTGTTACTGATATTAACTCCCAAAGTATAGGGCAGCTTATTATTTCAAATAGTACAAAAGTAGTTTTGGCTGCTGCTACAGCATGCTCTTTAACGGTTGCTGGGTCAGTAGGTACCGATTTAATTGTCGAAACAGGAAGCAGCTTGCATGTCCGCGGCACAAATGCACTAAGTATTTTACTCTCCACGGGTGCATCCGGAAGTATTAGCGGCACATTCTCAATGGATAGTGCCACGCACAGGCTTTTATCCGTTGATACCGGGAGCTTGTTATTCACAGCGGGTGCAACATGCATACACGGCAATCCCAACAGTTCACTCAATGCAGGTAATCCGTTCGGCACTACGAACTTAAACTCCGTCGTGTTCCAATCAGGTTCATCGTTTGTTTTCTATCATGGCAGTAACCCATTCGGCGCAACTGCCCCATCTTCTGTGGTGGTATTTCAACCGGGCAGCTGGTTTAGATTTGGGCGGATAGGCACAAGCGCCGCGTTTTCCGGCAGAACCTACGCGAATATTGATCTAAATGTTACAGGTTACTCAGGTACCGCGCCGGGTGGAAGTTCCCTTACTTTTGATACATTGTACGTGCGGGATGGCAGTATAAATTTTACATTAACCGGCGGCATTAGTGTTAAGAATGCGATAATTGTTGAGGGTAATGGAGTAGTATCGTACAACCCGACAGCCTCTGCTACCATGCAGTTTAACGGCACAACATCTCAAAGTATCGGCGGCACCGGAACATTAAACTTCGGTTCTCTCGTTAAGTTCACATTGAACAATACAGCCGGTTTAACGCTCTATAAAGATATTGTATTGCAGGATTCTGTAACTCTTACCAACGGCCTGCTTGATCTTCGGGCAAGCAAATTAACACTCGGTGCAGCGGCACAAATAAATTCGGGACTTTCAGCAACTAATATGATAACGGCAAGTGATACTGGAGAAATCAAGAAAGTAATTTCTGGAAACGGAACGATTATTTTTCCTGTTGGCGGAAATGGGGTTTATGCACCGATTACCGTTACTCTTAATACGAACGGAGGTTTATCCTCAGCCTATATCGGTGTTCGTCCGGTAAGCAATAAACATGCGGC
>JACPGF010000125.1 GCA_016182615.1 Ignavibacteriales bacterium | reverse complement strand
ATAAAAAACTCTAAGGCGATACCTGAAACAGAAAGAGAGAAACAATTTATCGAAAGATTGACCACCGAGGCAGTATTAACCGCCTTAGAACGGCATGCCGGAACAACACGCAGCCTTTACGTTATGCCTGGCAAGAAAACAATTGCCGAGGGCAAGGACTTGACCAATGTAAAATTTATTATCGGCACAGGCGGCGCTTTAACCCGTTTGCCTGAAAGAATTGCAATACTAAAAAAAGTGGCGTTACACGGCAAGGGTCAGGAGTTATTCCCAAAAAACAACGCACATATATTAATCGACAACGATTACATTATGGCATCATTAGGCGTATTATCCATGCAGTTTCCGCAAGATGCATTACACTTGCTTAAAAAGAGCCTCGCAATTACTCCGGATGATCAGGCTGAGAGAAGAGACTGAAAAATGAAATATCCGGCACTGATTATAGACAAACAAAAGATACAAGAAAATACCCGTTACCTTGTTAACCGGTGCGGTGCATGTGGAATTTCAGTTGCAGCAGTTAGCAAAGTTTTTTGCGGCATCCCCGAAGTTGCACAGGCGATGATTGATGGCGGCGCCGTGATGATTGCAGATTCACGCATGCGGAACCTGCGGCAATTACAGGTACTAAACATTCCCAAAATGCTGCTCCGCATCCCCATGAAAAGCCGTGCCGATGAAGTGGTCGATATTGTTGATGTGAGCCTCAATTCAGAACTTGATACAATACAGGCTCTTTCTGAAGCGGCTATCCGGAAAAACAAAATTCATAATATTATTATTATGACTGACCTAGGCGATCTCCGTGAAGGTGTATGGTACGAGTACCTTGTTGATTTTATCGGACAGATAATCGATTTAAAAGGAATACACATTCAGGGTATTGGAACAAACCTTACCTGTTACGGTGGTATCATTCCGGATGAAGATAATTTAGGTAAACTAGTTTCACTTGCTGAGCAAATAGAAGCAACATACAATATTAAACTTGAAGTTATTTCAGGCGGTAATTCAAGCAGCCTTCACATGGTTTTTAAGAACGAAATGCCGCACCGGGTTAATCAACTCCGCTTAGGAGAGTCAATCGTGCTAGGGCTTGAAACAGCGTTCGGCGAGCGCATTGAAGGAACACACAGAGATGCCTTTACCCTTGCTTTAGAGATTGTTGAACTAAAGGAAAAACCCTCTGCTCCAGTTGGGCACATCGGCATGGATGCATTTGGGCAAAAACCGGTTTTTGAAGACAGGGGGAAACGCCTGCGCGGCATTCTTGCTGCCGGAAGGCAGGATCTTAACTTCAACGGCATCATTCCCCGTGATGAGCACATCAGGATTATTGGAGGCAGCAGCGACCACCTGCTTGTTGACTTTACCGAATGCAGCAGACAGTACCATATTGGCGATATCGTTGAGTTCGACCTGACCTATGGCGGACTTTTAGCAGCAAGTACTTCCGACTATATTTTGAAGATAATAATCTAACAATAATTCCCTAGTAGAAAAGCACCTAGCAATCCCGCTTCTCAATATTACAGCAATGCAATTTGTACATTGCTTATAACCTTTAGAACCTAAACCAATCTGTGCACTCAATACGCGTCAACAATACTCATATGATGAGTCTCAACGGGACGGAATTATGGTAGCAACCAAATATCACGCGTATTAAGTGCCAACGGCACGACATTATTTCCCTGACACCGGAGATATGTTAAACTGTATCGTTTGTTACAAAATAATTTCGTCTCCACAATACTTCTATGAAATGATTTTGCTTTTAGATAATACTTCCTGCCTCCCACAGTCAGAGGATACTATTCACTTAGTTGTTACAATAAATTAACAAAACTACTTAAATACTACAAGCCTCAACTATTTTGTAAAATACTCAATAGCCGCGAGACGGTTTTCAAAAATCTTGAAAAGATTGCAATATCCGGTAATATCAAATATTTTGCGGGTGTTTGAATTAAAACCGAAGAAGCAAACCTCTCCGCCCTTCGGCTCAAGGTTTCCTTGAGCAACAATAAGAATCCTTAATCCGGCGCTGCTGATAAAACTGAGTTTATTACAATCCAAAATTATTTTTGTAAAACCACCATCAATAAGGGTTTGTATTGTATTTTTGAATCCTTCAGTTGAATGTATATCAAGCCTGCCGTCCAAATCAAGAATTACAATTTCCCCTTGTCTGGATGTATTGATGATCATAATGATATCCTTATGCTATGAACTAAACTTTGAAAAAGTTAAAATATTTTTACCGTCTTTTCTGGTGTATTCAATTTTATCCAAAATTTTCTTGCAGATAAAAATTCCAAGCCCGCCCGGTTTTACACCGTGGATACTTTTAGGGATGGACGGGTCTTCCGTATTGAGCGGGTTAAACTCCAAGCCATCGTCTTCAATCTGAGTTCTAATTTCACCATCCTCAAAATTAATTGAAATAGTTATAATATTTTCATCATCAGCCGCGAATGCATAGTAGATAATGTTCGTTAGAAGCTCTTCAAATGCGAGTTGATAATCGTTAATTACTTCTTCACTAATTTTCCAGAGGGTAAACAACGAATCCAACTCGTTTTGTATTGCTTGCAGTTCAGCCACATTTTGCCGTATCCGTATCGTGTATCTAAAAAATGTGGCTGCCGTTTCAAGCCCGGGTTCGTCCTGCAAATACCGCAATGCGAGCAGTGTAATATCGTCTGATTGTTCTATGCCAACAGAGAAATTGTTTACCGCGGTAATAATCATAGGTATCAATTCAGACGGGTTTAACTGGTTGTTTTCGAGCAGCAGTTTTTCAAGCTGTGCATCTTCAAAGAAACCTCCATTTGCATCCTCAGCTTCGGTTACACCGTCTGTATAACACACCAGCAAATCATCTTTCTTTAACGTTGTTTTTGCTGACCTATATGTTGTGTTACTCTTTATACCTAATGGGAATCCATGAAACATTTCAAGTTGGGTCAGTTCTCCATCAGAGTATAAGTACGGCTGATTATGCCCCGCGTTGCAGTAATCAAATTCACCGGTTTTAACATTGAGTATCCCCAGAAAGAAGGTGACAAACATTTTCTGCGAGTTATCTCTGCACAAATCATCATTAATGATGCTGACGATTTGCTGCGGATGCTGCCCTTTAACAAACCGTGCCCTGAGCAGAGTACGTGTTACAGCCATAAATAATGCTGCCGGAACGCCCTTGCCCGATACATCGCCAATGGCAAGGCATAAATGGTCTTCGTCGATGAAGAAAAAATCGTACAGATCGCCGCCAACAGCTTTTACCGGAATCAAACTGGCAAACAGGTCAATCTCACTCCTGTCAGGAAACGCGGGAAAGTATTTTGGAATGATGCTCATCTGAATCTCGTGAGCAATGCGCAGTTCGCTTTCGATTTTTTCTTTTTCGGCAGTTGCCTTTGTTAAATTTTTTATATACTCCTGTATTGCACTTTGCATTGATATAAATGAGCGGTTCAATTCACCAACTTCATCCTTATCATCAATCCTTTGCAGTTCAATAGCAAAATCGCCGCCTGCCATATTTTTTACCGCACCGGCTAAGGAGCGCAAGGGTTTAGTGATTGAACTTGAAACAAAAATAATGACGCCAACCAATAATACCACCCCGCAAATAGCAAGAAACAATATGAAAGCACTAAGCCTGTTAACATCTGCCATTAACTCATCCAATGGATAAATAACCGCAACAGACCATCCATTCCTGTTAATGGGGGCATAAAAAATCCAACTGAGTTTACCGGTCAACAGGTCGTGATAAGAAAACTTTGCGGCACCGGTTTTACCGCTGGTCATCATTCTGCCCATTTCACGCAACTCCGGCGATTTGCCCTCTTCTGCCAAACTAAAGATGCTCTCGTTTACAACTTTCTCTTTTACCGGATGCGCAACGATGGTGCCGAATCTTGAAACGACAAAACTATAACCCGTTTCATATACCCGCACATTCGAGATGATTTGTGTTAATCTTTCCAATGATACATCCGAGGTGACGATTCCCCTGAAAACCTTTTTACCATTTTCCATTTTGTAAAAGGGCATGGAAAATGTTGACATGAGAATATTGCCGCCTCCTTCATCATAGTAGGGCTCTGTCCAATATGCTTTATTTAGTTCGCGGGGTATCTGGAACCAGTCCATTTGTGTATAGTTATAATCATCACTGCCGAGGAAACTTGATTGAATTCCCGCGTTATCATGGTACACATAGGGTGAATAATAATAACGGCTGCGGTTGAATGTGTATGGTTCATAGGCAATTGCAATACCAAACACCTGAGGATTATTTTTAAGGAAAAGGCGAATAAGTGTAAAAAGCTGTTCCTCGTTGTACTCGTTTTCAGAAAGAAGCAGGCTTAAACTTTGTGGTACCTTTTCAACGTCCGCCAAAACGATATCTATTTCAGCTGCAGTTTTCGCGGTTAAAAGATTGGCATTCGTATCAATTGTTTTATTGAGAATATCCTTTGAAACAAAATACGAATAACTGAAAATAACGATAAAGGTCAATAAAACACCGGAGCAGATGAATAGAATCATCTTAAACGTGATGGGTCGGTTTTTCAAAAGCTTTTTCATCCGTCTATTCCGCCTTCCTGAAAAACACTTTGTATGGCGGAATTGATTTTATAAACCCCAAAGCCAAAAGTTGTTTAGCTGTGTATTCATAGCTCATCTCTGTAAGATTCCCGAATACACTTGAATTTTCTTTAAACAAGGAGTTCTCAAACAGCAAACCAAGCATCCATTCCAGATGAGGTTTGTTTACAGGAAAATTTTTCAATTGCAGATACTTAATAAGGATAGCTGCCGATTCTTCGGGATGTGTATATGCATACCGCCAACCTTCCAATGATGCATCAGTAAAATCGCGGCATTGCTTTGGATTATTTATGTATTTCTCCTCAAGACAGTAAATGCCTTCTTCCGGAAAATCAAGCCCGGAATCCTTAAAAGAAAAGGAAGTCAACTCACCGGAATTTACCCCGGTGCTTGTTATCGTATGATATTCGTCGAAACTGCGTGCAATAGCTATATCCACACCATCCATAAGAAAAAGATTGGTAGAGCTCCCGGTATTAACAGGTATAAGAACAGAATGTGTTTTTTTCATGAAAGCACGTGTGTAAATACTCATGTCGCCATCCCAAACCCCGGCTTTTTTACCTTGGAGATCCGCAAGCTTTTCTATTCCCGTTGATTTTTTTGCAAGAAATAGAAAAGAGGATTTTTGCAGGAGTTGAGCGGTATTAACAATTTTTTCACCCCTCCCGGCAAGTTCAATTGCAGTTGGCAAAAGTAAGGCAGCAAAATCAGCTTTTTTATTTAGCAGTGCTGCGGAGGTTTTAGTACGGTCAACAAAGACAAATTCTACATCCAAACCCTTTTTCTGATACAGTCCTTTTTCTTTGGCAATGATAAATCCTGCAAATTGAGTAAGTTGCTTGTTCGAAACAAGAAGTGAAGTTTTAAAAAGATTTTGCTGGGGAAAGACGAATGAAATATAACAAAGGCAAAGCATTAACGTTTTTAGAGATTGAATCATAGTTAAAACTCTTTCGTTCAAAGTGTAGTATTAATTTAGGGATAAAACACCTTATAAAAAACCGTTGCTGCAAATAAGCAGACGTGGGTATTGGTAGTAATGTAATAATTCCCCAAAACCAACGAATAGCCCCGTAACAATTATTTAACATTCCTATCGCTTAATAAAGCCCTAATTATTATCTTCTATTTCATAAATTCTAATTGATAATTTTCTTGTATCACAAAAACAGGCTTACTTGGAACAAAAGAATTTGGGTTGTGGCTGTCGATATGGGCTATGGGCATCAAAGGGCGGCGTACCCGCTAAGGCACCTTGCTGAAAATGGCGAAATTTTAGCTGTTGGTTCGCCTCAAATAACATCTATTGCCGAGCGTAAAGATTGGGAACGGATGCTCCGCATGTATGAAGGCTTTTCGCAAGCCACATCTATTCCCATTATAGGAAAAGGAATTTTTGGCATGCTCGATAAACTGCTGCATATTCCAAGTTATTATCCGATACGGAATTTATCCGTCCCAACCATGCAGACACGGCTGCTTAAAAGCAAAATTAAAAACGGGCTTTGCGCAGGACTGCTTGAGCATATTTCAGCGAATCATCAACCAATTATTACAACATATTTCGCGCCTGCAATCGCGGCAGACTCAGCAGGATATGATGCGGTTTATTGTGTTATTTGTGATGCCGATATAAACAGGGTTTGGGTGGCTGAAGAAGCATCGGAGAGTAATATTAAATATTTTGCCCCCTGTGGAAAGGCAGCACAGAGACTTAGGTCGTATGGAGTGCCGGACAACAATATTTTTATAACCGGGTTTCCGCTGCCCGAGGAACTCCTTGGTGGAACGGAACTGAAGGTACTCAAAAAAAATCTGGCTCAACGCCTCGCGAATCTTGACCCTAAAGGGCGATTCAGAATAAGGAATGAGAAAAACATAGAGCATTTCCTCGGCGGGCACTTGATCGATTCTGTGCCCAAAGAGTATGTTACCATTACTTTTGCCGTTGGTGGAGCGGGTGCACAAAAAGAGATCGCTGCTTCGCTGCTGCATTCTTTGCGTAGTTCTCTCCTGCATGGCAGGATTAAATTAAATATTGTCGTTGGAGTTAAACAACATCTGGTTGACTATTTCGAACAACATATTGATGAGGAATTGCGTTCGAGTAATTCCGTAAAAATTGTTCATGCCAGCAACTTGTTTAGTTACTTTGATGCATTCAATGAAGTTTTACAAACAACGGACATTCTTTGGACAAAACCGAGTGAACTAGTCTTCTACTCAGCCTTAGGTATCCCTGTTATTCTATCCCCCGCTATTGGTTCACAAGAGCAGTTCAATAAATACTGGCTGATCGAGTTGACTGCCGGGATAAAACAGTTTAGCCTTGCTTACGCCGACCATTGGCTGAATGATTTCCTCAATAGCGGACGGCTGGCTGAGGCAGCATGGGCAGGTTTTATAAAAGGGCGTAAACTTGGGACATATAAAATCCGGGAAGTACTAAATACCGGCTCAATGACAAAATCAGATTCACCATTACTACGATGAAAAAAGAAAAAATTTTTTTCCTGTATCTCAAAACCGGCGGCGGGCATCTGGCTCCTGCACGGTCAATTATAAAATATCTGGCAAATAAATATCCCGGACAGTATGATCTCGAATTGATTAATTCTGCCGAGGAGATGATCGGATTTTTCCGCTACTCGCTGGAAGATGGATACCGCATACTGCAATCGAGTGCAAAATGGTATTATGAATTTTTGTATTTCACCAACAAATTCCGGCTTATTGCATATTGGAACAGATCTATCCTCAACTTTTTAACAAAGAGTTATCTCGAAAAACGGATTCTTGCTGAAAAGCCGGACAAAATTGTTGTTTTCCATTTTTTTTGTTATCAACCCGTTTTTGAGATACTCAGGAAATACAATCTTAATATCCCGGTGGTAACAGTTGTTACCGACCCGTACACTGCCCATCCGTTATGGTTCTTACGTCCTAAACAGAATTTTGTTCTCTTTAGTGAGCGTTTGCGGGAGCACTGCAACAAGTTAGGAATTCCGGATTCATCATTATCGGTTTTTCCATTTATCCTTGATGAAAAATTTTCCAATCCCCCGGGAAAAACAGATGTTCAAACTCTTAGACAAAGATATGGTTTAAATGAACACGATAAAATGATACTGGTGCTTGGAGGCGGTGATGGTATTCCTAAAGGTTACTCGTTGATGAAAACCCTTATTGCCAATGGACCACGGCAGCCAATAGCCATTGTATGCGGGCGGAACAAAAAGTTATTTGATCAATGCACTGAAATGGTTAAGGAAGCCGGAAGAACTGATATAAAAATATACGGCTACGTCGATTTTGTCTTTGACCTGCTTCATATATCTGATGTTGTGATAACAAAATGTGGTGCTTCAACATTCATGGAAATAATCCATTCTAAAAAAATCCCAATCATCATAGATTATCTGTGGGAACAGGAGAAAGGCAATGTTGAGTATCTCGTTAAAAACGGGATGGGAATATACGAACCAGATGTTTCCAGAATTCCGGCTATACTCGATAAACTTTTTTCGGATAAGAAATATTTCGAATCATATATACAAAAAATAGAAGAAGCCAAACTTGTAAACGGGACAGCACAGGTAGCAGAACATATCAGAAATTTTAAGTAATATTGGAATGAAATGGTTCCAATTGGTTAAACGAAGGTAACGATATAGGTTAGAATAATATAAAACGAATGTAACCACTTGGCTTA
Source organism: Ignavibacteriales bacterium (assembly GCA_016182615.1). Lineage (GTDB taxonomy): Bacteria > Bacteroidota > Ignavibacteria > Ignavibacteriales > Ignavibacteriaceae > JACPGF01. The sequence goes on along the minus strand of JACPGF010000125.1, from coordinate 26,048 downwards.
TGCAAATAGTATCGATATTAGATGCCACACAAAAATTGACTATTGACGAAGTAAAACAAAATTCCCATGACCTAACCTCAGACTATGGGTATCCATCACTTCGTGAAAGTCTAAGCTTAGGTGATGGAAATTGGTATAGATGTGAGTAAAATAGTTACAAAAGCAGAATATTTTTCACTGACTAAAAGCGACTAAATGTAATATTCTTTTCAGGCTCACTATATATCCCCATAAAGTAATCCGGAAAATTGCCATATTGTAGGTTCAATTTTTAAAATATTTCAGGTTGCTATGCGGTTTGATTTTTTACCCGTTGCCTCGGAGTTCGTGCAAGATGAAGAAGCTATCACCGGTATCATACCCGGTTTTATCCAGCAATTAGAATTTGCCGGGGGGATCCGCATCTCCCAAGCCTCTGTCATGACATCACGCCCTCTGTTTTACTTTGCTGTTACAGGTGGTGTAGAAAATATAATTCTTGAACTTCATAAAAAACGGGATTTAGTTTTCCCCGGTGAACCTGCTTATATCATTGCTCATCCGGGTAATAACTCACTCCCCGCTGCTTTGGAAATTCTTGCCCGGCTTCAGCAGGATGGAATTAAAGGGAACATCCTTTATTTACCTTTAACCAATAATAAATATTATCTTGATAAAATACTTCACGCTGCGCATAATCTGGCAGTGTATCGCAAACTGCAAAATGCCCGAATCGGTTGTATCGGGGCACCATCAGATTGGTTAGTTGCAAGTATGCCGCCTGCCTCGGTGGTGAAGAGCACCTGGGGACCGGAAATTATTTCTCTTGACACAGCGAAAGTAATGGAATATATGAGCGCTGTCAGTGAATCGAATATTATCCCCATACGGGAATCTCTGGTTAACGGTGCCACGGCTATTATTGAGCCATCTGATGAAGAAATTTCGGGTGTAGTGCGGGTTTACACTGCACTAAAACAAATTAGTAAGGAAGAGAATCTTGATGCACTGACCATACGATGCTTTGATCTGGTGCAGCAATTAAAAACCACTGGCTGCTTTGCCCTTGCTGAATTAACCGATGAAGGAATAATTGCAGGTTGCGAAGGCGATTTAATGAGTACCATCGGACTATTCTGGGCAAACCTTTTAACAGGTCTCACTCCTTGGATGGCAAACCCGGCACAGCTCGATGAGGAAAAAAACCGTTTATGGCTGGCTCATTGCACCGTTCCAAGGAAATTGGTTACAGGCTACAAACTCCGTTCCCATTTTGAATCGGGTTTAGGCCTTGGCATTCAAGGTACGTGGAATGAAAGTGCAGTTACACTGCTCCGGATCGGGGGAAAAAATATGGAGAAAATCTGGTTGGCAGAAGGAACAATTATTCAAAATGGCACTGCCGAAAACCTTTGCAGAACTCAGATTGAAATACAAATTGAAAATGGCGGACATGTCAGCGATTTGTTAAATGCCCCGCTTGGAAACCATATTGTGGTTATTAACGGCTACCATATGCATCAATTACGGGATTGGCACAAAACAATGCTGCCTCTTACTTTTTAATCCATAAGACATTAATACTGTTTTATGTCTTAACATTTTTCAAAACATAATAAATTATATTCCATTATCCTTGAATATTTTTTCAGGTAAATAAATGAAAACACTGCACTTTCTGTTTTTTGTTGTTGCACTTGTATGTACAACTACCACCCTGTCTCAGGAGCTGACCAAAAAAGCAATTGCCATCCCCGACATTCCGGGATACCATGTCCTTAAATGCGATTTTCACATGCACACGGTGTTTTCCGATGGGCAGGTTTGGCCAACGCAGAGAATTGAAGAAGCTTGGCAGGACGGGCTTGATGCCATCGCGATTACCGATCACATTGAATACCGCCCGCACAAAGAATTTGTAAAAGGCGATCATAACGCTGCATATACTATCGCGCTTGATAAAAGCAAAAAGATGGGAATTACATTAATACATGGATGTGAGATAACCCGCAAAATGCCTCCCGGACATTTAAACGCTTTATTCATCTCCGATGCTAACCCACTTGCCATAGACAGCTTCCGGCTGGCTGTGGAAGAAGTGAAAAAACAAGGCGGCATACTCTTTTGGAATCACCCGGGATGGGTAAATCAACAGCCGGATGGTATCGCAAAATGGCTGGATGAGCACACATGGATTTACAATACAGGAATTCTAAAAGGTTTGGAAATTGTTAACGAGCAAACATATTATCCGGAGGTTCATCAATGGTGCGTTGATAAAAATATTACCATGCTTGGCAATTCCGATATACACCTCCCCACATCGATGTATTATAACCGTGCAGAAGGCAATCACCGGACGATAACACTCGTCTTTGCAAAAGAGAACAGTACTGAGGCAATTAAAGATGCAATAATTGACGGGCGCACCGTGGTCTGGAATGGAACTACATTATATGGAAAAGAAAAATACTTGAATGAACTTTTCAAGAGCGCGGTTGTCTGCAAAAACGATACAATTACCGCAACCCCAAAAGAATGGCTGCAAACCGAAATTTGTAATAACTCCGATTTAACTTTTACCATGCAAATAGCAAAAAAAGTTGAAGGATATAATTTTCCGGAGAGCTTTGCCCTTAAACCCGGAGAAACAATGTTGTTTTCATTCCGCAATGCCGGCACAACACCTGACACGGGGAAAGAGATTACGGCGGTATATAACGTTATGAACATGTTCCCAGCTCCCGGCAAAACGCTTCAGACCGAATTGAAGTTTAACATAGTAACAAAAGGCAAGTAGTGGTTTTTTAAAAATTCCGTAGCGGAACCCCGATTCCGTTGTACATGATGAAATTGAAAACAATTAATGAGCCGCACGTGTCAACTCGAGTTGAGTAAACCGGTAATTTACCTAACTTGAGTTGATCGCGTGCATTGAAAATTTTTAAACACTATTTTTCTATCTATAAACAATTTGAGGTGATGCTATGGCATATGACGCAAGGCTCTCAAGCTATTACATGCTATCGAATTAGGTATATACAAAGAATACGATGATAATCCTGAAATGTATGATTACCAGGCTTTGTCCGCGGTTGAATCAGCTATGGATTATTTTACCGCGCAACAGCGCAACCGGCTGCCGAGGGATTTTAAATTGGAAGGATCCGCTTTTTATACTAATGAAAATATTATTGATAATATCAATGCGCTCATGAAGATTCTTGCTGTAGAACATGAACAAAATCCAGCACTAACAGAAGTGTTTACAATTGGTGATGTAATTGAAGGGCTTAAAACAGTTAAATCGTCAATTGGGAAGTGGACAAAAATGAACGGGCGGAAAGGTTATTTAAACTATATCAGCAATTTTTTTCTATAGTAACTAAAATGTTTATCCGCATAATTGGCAGTAGTGCCATTCCGAGCAGAAAACCGCCTTAAAGCCTATGCAATCTTTTCTGCTCTTTTTAAGCTAAACCTGAAGGTGCTGCCTTTCCCCTCTTCACTTTCTACCAAAATTTGACCTCCCATCTTTTCGATAAACTCTTTACACAGCAGCAATCCTAAACCGGTGCTTAATTCACCTTCGGTTCCAACTTTCCCTGTTTTCTCGCCAATAACAAACAATTTTTCCACTAATTCCTGACTCATACCGGTACCGGTATCGGTAACAGAAATTTCGATGATTTGATCAGCATTACCATGAGCTTTTACTACTACGGTTCCACCCCGGTGTGTAAATTTAATTGCATTGGAGAGAAGATTTAACAATACTGAGTTTAGTAATGTTTCATCAGCTTCAACCAGAAAAGTTTCAGGTACTTGATTAAAAATACGTATCCCCTTCTGCTTGCTTCTTTGCCTGCAAGACTCAATAACCTCAATAACCAAGTGAGCGAGTTGGATAGTTTTAGGTTGAAAAATTATGGAGCCATTTTGCATTTGCGCCCATTGGAGAAGGTTTTTAATGAGTGCAAAAAGATTTACCGTCGCCTGATACATTTCGGTTCCAATATCCACCATTTCTTCTTTTGAAAAGTCCTCGGTGCTATCTGCCAGAATTTCGGTTAATCCTAAAAAGCCCTGAAATGGACTTTTGAGATCATGCGCGATAATTGAAAAAATTTTATCCTTTGCCGCATTTATCGCTTTCAACTCTTCATTCTTTATTTTTAATTCTTCTTCAATCTGCTTTCGCTCGGTTATATCAACAGAAATTCCGAATGTACCAATAATATTTTTATCAACATCAAATAAAGGCATCTTCGATGTTGCCACCCAGGTATCAGGACGATCTGCCCAGGTTTGTTTTTCTTCTTTGGTTATAGGTATCCCGGTTTTGATGGTTTCCTGTTCATCCCGGAATGCCCCTTGGGCGTGTTCATCCGTGAAAAAATCGAAGTCGGTTTTTCCAACTGCCTGCTCTGGGCTGCTGAGCCCAAAAACCAAGGCATGTGATTGGTTTATCCTGACAAAGCGGCTTTCCCGGTCCTTAAAATATATATGGTCGGGGCTGTAATTCATAAGCGCGGAAAGTAAATACTGTTCGTATTTCAATAGGTCAATTTCCTCCTGACTCCGGATTTTTTCCTGAATAATCTGAGCCTGCAGTTTTTCGTTCTCTTGCTCAATTTCGCGCAATTTTTGCAAAAGGCTATTACCGGCATTTGCCTCATCAGCCATCGAAATACTCTTACTTGTTTTATTAAAGAATTAGTATTGCCGAAAACACTAATATTAGATATGCCTGCAAACACATTTCTCTTGGACGGGTATGCAGTGAATTTAAACTGCACCACTACTATCGCGAAGCAATCAGAATTTGTTTTGTGAAATATTTTAGCATATTGTATTTCATTAGTGAATCCTCTAATATGGGACAGAGAAATAATTATTTTTCCTCTAAACCGAAAAACTGCCTTTAAAGACAGGCACAATAACAAATGATGTTTGTACGGATTGTGGTAATTAATCTTTTTTTGTGACTGATAGAATTATGTAAGAAATATTAAGCTAATAAATTTCATTCTCAGGAAAGGGTATTTTATGCGTTTGATAATTCAACCAAATTATAGTCTTGTTTCAAAATGGGCAGCAAATTATGTCGCATGCCGTATCAATGAGTATAAGCCGACAGCAAAAAGACGTTTTATACTCGGACTGCCTACAGGATCCTCACCTTTAGGAATGTACAGGGAGTTAATCCAGCTTTACAATTCCGGAATCGTGTCATTCAAACACTGAGGATCATCCCGAGAGCTATCATAGTTTCATGTATTCCAATTTCTTTAATCATATTGATATTGACCGGAAGAACATCAATATTCTCAATGGCAACGCGAAAGATCTGGACAAGGAATGCCACAACTATGAGAAAAAGATTGCCATTTCAGGAGGGATAAAGCTGTTTGTCGGCGGTATCGGACCTGACGGGCACATAGCCTTTAATGAACCCGGATCATCACTTGGTTCTTTAACCCGTGTAAAAACGCTTACCATGGATACTATCATAGCAAACTCCCGTTTTTTTGATAACGATATAAATAAAGTACCCAAGACCGCTTTAACCGTCGGTGTAAAAACAGTGCTTGATGCAGAAGAAGTAATGATAATTATCAGCGGACACAACAAGGCCCGTGCTTTGGCAAAATTGGTCGAGGACGGTGTAAACCACATGTGGACGGTTAGCTCTCTGCAACTACACCCCAAAGGATTAATTGTCTGCGATGATGCTGCAACGGTTGAGTTAAAAGTTGGAACGGTCAATTATTTCAAAGATATCGAGGGATTCTTTTTTCTGGCGGTTTTGTGTAGAACAGAAGAGAAAGGCCAAAAACTAACGGTGTTTCTCACAGGTATTTGCAGTTTTTTCGATTAACTTGCCTTTAATCAATGGGAAATAAACAGAAGTATTGCCACTGATTTATGGATCTGCAACATTCTTTCTATATTGCATATAGAATTTTAATAGATTGGCTCATTGATATGATCACATATGAAATAAACGAACTCGATTCGTTTCAGGTTATTGGAATAAAAACACGCACAACAAACAAGAATAATCTCGCGATCACTGAAATTGGTGAACTGTGGGAATATTTCATGAATGATGATATTGGATCGAAAATACCCAATAAACTCAGCGAGGATATGTACTGTCTTTACACTGAATATGAATCGGATGCAACTGGTTTATACACTGCAATTTTAGGAAAAAAAGTTGCGAACCTTGATGAAATTCCCGAGGGTATGATTGGAATTACAATTCCACCACAGAAATACCGTATTTACACTTCAAAAGGGAAACTGTCGGAGTGCGTTAGTGCTACATGGATCCAAATATGGAGTGAAAAAATTGAGCGGTCTTATACAGTAGATTATGATTTATACGGCGAAAAAGCATTCGATCCGGAGAAAGCTGAAGTAAAGACGTTTTTAGCAATTAATTAAACCTTGTTGAGGCTCTATATAGGACGACACCCCCTTGCGTATAAATTAATGCACAAATAATAGAAATATTTGGTTTTTTCTATTGCGTTTGCATTAAACATCCGTATTTGCTCTAAACTTTAAAATTGTTTTTCCGATAATTGAGTACCGATATTACATTCCTTCTAAAAAGGAATGAAAACCGGCAAAAAAGTTCACTTTTAAGTGATACTTTAATAAAGTCCGGTTAACGATTATAATAACAAAAGCTTAATTTTCGGAGCAACAATGTCATCAGAGAATATTTCTCAAGTACACGAGCCTTACCGGCCACCGGCAGCCACAGTGGCAGCTGCGGCGGTAAAGTCCGTCTCGGGGGGAAAATCTGCGGCAGCCTATGTTGCAGACTCCCGGGCGGTTATCGTTAAGCTGCAATCAGCTTATGCCAATAAAACGGCAAACCATCCCAGCGATGTGAATGTTCAGGAAATCATCAAGGAACTGCAGAATACGTTTTACTCCAGTACGGGTAAAATATCTGAAGGTAATCCGGCGCACGTACAACTTGCAGATGCAAAAACTGCTATGCAAACTTTGCAAAGCATGATGCAGGAGAACAAAAAACTCGTTCAGATACGCGCAAAAAACCCGCAGATCGACAAATACTTTATGAAAATGCAAACTGATCTCGCGGATGGAAATCTCTCAAGTGCAAAAAACACTTTTTTAACGATTGTTAAAAACCTAAACGCATTGGATTCGCGCAGTATTTTAGTTGATACCCTGACGTAACAGTTAACTTTTATTTTTCCGCCGAAAAGGATTTTCGGTGTTAGTTCATACGGATGTGGCTTTGTTGCTTTAGACCTCCTTTTGTACTTTTGCCCTTACCAAATAATCTCCCCTGCTGTTTATAACTCTTTTCACCAAGTAGTACACTTCTTGTTTTATTCTAGGCATTCAGTATTTTTGTGTAATCTTGTATAAATAATAATGTGTCATGCTGTCTCTATCACCTTTCCCGTTCATCAAGTTTTTCATCGCGTGTTGTTTTTCCTGTACATTATTTGCCCAGTCAGCACCGGTTACGGTGCTTTGTGTAAACGGAACTGCAAGTCAAACATCCATTTCGGCTCATGTAACCATTCCGCTGAAAGCAGGACAAAAAATTCCAGCCAAGGCAACTATTACTGTTGGCAAAGCTTCGTATGTTGCTTTAATATCAACAAATGGCGGTCTTATTGAATTAAACAAAGAAGGAACATACCCGGTAAACAGCTTATTCAAGAAAAAGAAACCGGCAACTAAAAACTTATTGCAAAAGTATATTACCCTTGTAACAAAAGAACTTATGAAAAAAGGGCGTAGTAAGGATCCGGAAACTGAAACCGGATCAGACAACAGCCATTATCCGTCAACCATTTATATCGATTTTCCCGGAGACAGTTACATACTTGACTCAACAGTGCAATTTGCATGGTATAGTAATAAACGTTGTTTTAACTATACCGTAAAATTGTTTGATGAGGATGATTTACCCTTATTTAAAGAATCAACCATTGATACTTTCATCACGGTAAATTTGATAAAAGCCGGTTTGGGCAATGAAAAACCCGCACGATTATATATCAGCTCATCAACAGATGCAAATATTGTTTCGGAGGTGGTTTACCTGATACAGTATAATAATCTCAAAGGTGAATCAATCGGCAAGGAACTACGGGCTTTGTTATCTGAGGCAAATGAAGAATCGCCAATCCATTGTGCCGCAATCAGTTTGTATTTGGAATCGAAAAAACTGATTGCCAAGGCATACCACTATCTGCTGAAAGCTGCAGCTTTGCTCCCCGGGGACAAGTCAATACAGAATATTGTCTTTGATTTCAGGGAGAGGCATTTTATTGTTACGCCCTCCAATTGATTGCTCCGACAGATTTCTCCAAAATCAAGATGCTGCAACAAGCCCTGTTTATTGGGATTGATTTTAAGAGAGAAATCGTTCTACTCCTTGAATCTTTCATGGACAAATAATTAACGAAATGCCTTTTAAGAATTGATATAATCAGTTAGTTTTGTTAATACAAAGCGGAGTTTTCATGAGTGGTTTTAAGTCAGGTGCTTTAATTGTTTTATTCTGTGTGGCAGAGTTATTTTGCCAGACAAGTCCCTTTGCCAATACAAGCAATACCAGCCCAAACGCTGAAATGCATGTTGCAACAAAAAGATACCAGACAGGCTCTACAATGAACAGCCTGACACTGCCTGCAAGCAGTGAGGTTTATATGCTTGGCATGACAGGATCAGCGCGATATACCAATGACCCGATGGCAGCCACTATAACTGCAGCACAGCTGGGAATGCAAAGCATGTATAACACGCTCTCCGGCAGCTATAGTTTTTTTGCCCCTTATAAACACTATCTTAACCACCATTCTTCAAGTTACTCGATGAATGCTAGTTTTCAGGTTCCGTTTCTCTATTCCAAGGATATGCCTTTAACAATGGGAGTTGGGTACACAAATTACTTTAACCAATGGCAGTATGTAAATTATTCCGTTGATCCGAATGTGGCCGATATTACCATTCTTTCTCCAACGGATGAAGTAAAATCGTACAGTATTGGGTTAGGATTAAACACAAAAATTAAACTTGCGGCAGGTTTTACAAACAAAACAATCTCATCGGAATATTATTCAACAGAGGAAAAGAAACTTTACGATTTTGGTGTCCTTGCCATTTTTCCTATACACGAACTTTTTACCGGTGTTTACCAAGCATTAGAGCCGCCCCGCAGTATTTTTTCCCCATTCACCAATATTATAATTGGTTATAACCGGAATAATTTTGGTTCAGATGCGACGAACTCTGTCGATATTAGTCCCAATTGGGGAAACCACGATACATTAGTAAGCCTATTAAGCGTACCGGTTATGGTTCAAACGGGATTTTCCGTAGAATTGGGTCTTAGATATAACCGTGGAAAATCTAACTGGCAGCCGCTAAAAATCGGGTGGACTATTGAAGAGTCCGATATACTATCGTACATGGGGAGTGATAATACAATGAAAATGCAGGGTATCCTTGGTGATATTAATCTTTTTAATGACATTCTGCTGGGTAAAACAAATTCATCAACGGTTAAACACAAGGCGCTGCGGATAGACCTGTGTGAAGCATTTTCATTTATGTCCGGTTTCACCGGTTCGCATTACAATCCCGGAGAAACAGAGCGGATCAGCGGCTGGCAAGTAAACACGAAAGGAATGCACAAGACATTGAAAACACTATTACCTTCGGTCAGGCTGCCCGATGCATTGGAGTATATTTTTCAGCACCTCAATTTGCAATACTGCGCCGGCACTGCCAAAGCATCTTACAATTCTTCACAAATTAGTAGCACACCCGGAGCAACCGAGAAGAGAAATTTTTATTCGATTAATATTAATGTAGTTTGGAGTAATTGAAAGGAAGGAGTTGCTAAAAGCCAAGTATCTATGATGACGCAACCCGTCCTACAGAGCGGGTCTGGCTACAAAAAGCCCCTTGAAATGGTTGTATCTGATTAACCGTGGTGAAACTCGTGGATGAGGAATAAAATAAAAACACCTCGCCGGAAGCGGGGCTCATGCTTCCAGGCATCAAGGACCGAAGCATGTTCAAGTATTTGTTTTCAGACAAATAAAAACCTGCAACCAAACAGCTACCCAAGTGTGAGTACTGCGGGATAAAGCTATAACTTATTGTTTTTATTGATCTACAACCAATTTGAGATGCCATTGGGTAGTTATTTGAAAAAAATCAATGCTTTTCTCCTTTTTTGCTTCTATTATTTCATGTAGTTTTCATTGTGTGATTACTAAAAACAGAAAATATTATTCTCATGGATACTGAACTACTAGCCCGGGTGCAATTTGCATTTACGATTGCATTCCATTATATATATCCCCCACTCAGCATCGGCCTGGGTGTTTTACTTGTTATCATGGAAGGTTTATACCTTAAAACCAAGAATAAACTCTACGAGGAGATGACCCGTTTCTGGATAAAAGTTTTTGCACTCACCTTTGCCTTAGGTGTTGCAACAGGAATAGTCATGGAGTTTGAATTCGGCACCAACTGGGCAACATACTCACGGTTTGTTGGCGATGTTTTTGGCAGCGCTTTAGCCGCTGAAGGAATTTTCGCTTTTTTTCTTGAATCAGGATTTCTGGCAATACTGGTCTTCGGGTGGCATAGGGTTAGCCCGAAAATGCATTTTTTTTCTACTTGCATGGTTTCTCTCGGCAGTATGCTGAGCGCGGTGTGGATTGTTGTTGCAAACTCATGGCAGCAAACTCCTGCAGGTTATCATATTGTTGGTGAGGGGATAAAAGCAAGAGCCGAAATCATCGATTTCTGGGCTATGGTGTTCAACCCTTCCTCGGTGGACAGATTGAGCCATACACTTTCAGGAGCCTGGCTGGCGGGTGCATTTCTCGTATTAAGCGTTAACGCGTATTACCTGCTAAAAGGCAAACATATTGAGTTTGCAAAAGCGGGTATGAAGATCGCGCTGTTCTTTGCATTGTTTGCCTCGCTTTTCCAATTATTTACCGGGCACAGGAGTGCTGACGGCATTAGTAAAAACCAGCCAGCCAAATTAGCCGCGATGGAAGCACACTTCGACTCATCCGCTGCTGCCGATTTGTACTTGTTCGGCGTCCCCGATGTTGATACAAAGAAAGTGAAATTCGGCATTGGGATACCGGGCGGCTTGAGCTTTATGTTGTATCAAAACTTTTCTACTCCGGTAAAAGGGTTGGATGCATTCCCTAAAAATGAACTGCCACCGGTTAATTTTGTATTCCAGACCTATCACGCAATGGTGGCATTGGGTATGGCAATGATTGGTATTGCAGTGCTTGGCGTTTTCCTGCTGTTGCGTAAACGTTTGTTTGAGCAAATCTGGTTTTTACGCCTTCTTGTTGTTACAGTATTATTCCCCCAAGCAGCCAATCAGCTCGGCTGGTTTACAGCCGAGGTTGGCAGGCAGCCGTGGATAGTCTATGGATTGTTAAAAACCTCTGATGGACTCTCGAAAACTGTGCAGGCTAATCAAATACTATTTTCTCTTATCATGTTTACTGCTATTTATGCTCTTTTATTCGTGTTGTTTCTGTTTCTGCTCGACCAGAAAATTAAGCATGGTCCGGATACTCATGAAGATGAAGTAGCCGAATACCACACGCAAATTTCTATTATCGATGATCTGAAGGAGGGCAAGTAATCATGCCGTTTCAATTTGATCTTAATACAATATGGTTTTTACTCATAGGAGTTCTCTTTACCGGATATGCAATACTCGACGGTTTTGATCTTGGAGTTGGAGCATTGCATCTATTTTCCAAGGGGGATACCGACAGGCGTATCCTTATCAATTCAATAGGTCCAGTGTGGGATGGTAACGAAGTGTGGCTGGTAACGGGTGGAGGCGCATTGTTCGCGGCGTTCCCCAACGTGTATGCTTCGGCTTTTTCCGGTTTCTATTCTGCTTTCATGTTATTGCTGGCTGTTCTTATATTCCGTGCAGTTGCCATTGAATTCAGAAGTAAGCATCCTTCTGCAATATGGCGGAGGAATTGGGATATTGCTTTTAGCATCGCGAGTATTGTTATCGCCTTGTTAATGGGTGTCAGCCTTGGAAACCTTATTAACGGCGTTCCTCTTGAAACCGATGGCGATATTTACATGTCACTCCTTGATATGCTTAATCCGTATGCATTACTTGCCGGTGTAACAACGCTTTCGCTGTTCATCATGCATGGCTCAATATACCTTGTTATGAAGACCGAAGGGGCGTTACAAGAGCAAGTGCGCGGCTGGGTAAATAACTCCATCATCTTTTTTGTTGTCTGCTATGCCTCTATAACAATGGCAACACTGGTCTATTTCCCCAGTATGGCTGAGCCATTCAAACAGCACCCCTGGCTGTTTTCACTAGCCTTATTAAACATGCTCTCGGTAGCCAACATACCGCGGATGATACATCTGAAAAAAGAATTTTTTGCATTCCTCTCATCGTGCTCAAGTATTGCGGCTCTACTGGCACTTTTTGCAATAGGTATGTATCCCAATATGATTATTTCAACAATTAACACGCTGAATAACATAACGGTCTATAACGGCTCTTCTTCACAACAAACACTAAAGACCATGCTTATTATCGCGTGCATAGGGGTTCCGTTTGTATTAACATACACAATTGTAATTTACCGGATATTCCGGGGCAAAGTAAAAATTGATAAGATGAGTTATTAGCTGTCTGAACTGTGATTTTTGTGATTTATGTGATTGACATGAGAGAAAAATTAGTATATAAGATTTGACTTGTTTTCTAAAATCATTCAATCATTAAAATCACAAAAATCATAGTTCAGACAATTTTGTATGAAAGGCCGGAGTCTTACCCCGGCCGTTTTTCATTTAGCTTCAAAATGCATCTTGCGGAACAATGCCAAACCTAACAAAAAATAAACTACCGTTAAAAATATAATAGCAGCCATCTCAAATAAAATATCAGAAAAACCCGCACCGTGTATCAGTACTTTATTTAATGCAATAACAGCATGGCTGGGTGATAGCACATCATTCAATGCGATTTGTCTTCCTGCAATAGTAAATAACTCCGCGCGGGGCAGCGGATACATTGCCCCGGTAAACCACATTAGCAGAAAGAGCGGAAATACACCCACCGTGAGAACATTACCCGATGTTTTTGAAAGGCTTGCTACTATGAGCCCAACACCGACAATAGATTTTGCTGTTAAAATGCAAACAAGTATTGCAAGCAGGATTGAACCATGAGCCGTAAAACCCAAAGCAACAGCAGTATAAAAGGTAGCAATAACTGAAAGAATTGATACGATAATTTGAGTTAGGCTCATCCCTGAAAGATAGTCAAGTGCCGACATTCTGGTTAATTGCAAACGGGTGATAGTTTTATTCTCGATCTCCCTGACAATAGACAAGGCCGCGGTTGAAAGCATCATGATGATGGAGAATATTATCAATCCCGGTACTGAAGCGGTAAAATCATTCACATCACCGGAGGAGCCGATAAATTCTTCCTGAAAAGTGTAAAACCGTTCACGGCCGGTTGCCTGCATCAACATCTCTTCGTATGCTCCGATAACATAAATAATTGCAATCGAGTATTGCGGGTTCATCATATCACCGCTTACTTTAATTACCGGTTTGTTTGTATCGCCTCTTTTACAAGCTTCAACCATTACCGAAAAGTTTTCAGGTATTTCGAGCAGCACGGCTGATTTTCTTTCCTGTAAATTCTCTAATATAGTATTCTTGTCGTGTGTTTCGGGTACCAGCATTAATTGGTTGCCTGATGCATCCTTGTACGTTTTTATGGTTTGCAGCAGTTCGTTACCGTGCATGGCTGAAGTAACTCCCGCGGGAACAATTTTATCATTGTTTAGCACTTCAACTGTGTACACTTTAGGGGTTGTTATGGTCATTGCCCAATACAATACAACAAAAAAGGGTGCGGCGGACAAGGTCAGCAATAACGCCCAATAGTCACGCACTTGTTCAACAAGGCTTTTTTTGAAGACATATAGTGTTTTCATTCCCGCAGACTCCTTCCGGTAAGATTAATAAAAACGTCTTCCAATGTGTTTTCACGAAAACGGATTTCACCGGTACTAATACTCTGCTGCTTTAATAAGTCCAGAATTGCAGGAAGTTTTTCGAGTATGTTTGTTGTACGCAAAAGGAGTGTGTTGTTGCTAATTGAAACAAATTCGGCCAGCGTTTTAAAAGAGCTTATTATTGAGGCTGATTGTGAACCACTAAAATTGTTCATACTAATTTCAAAAATGTCACCCTCACCTGTCCCCTTTTTCAAGTTTTCAGGAGTATCAACCAGTAAAAGTTTTCCGTGATCAATAATTGCAATACGGTTACAAACCCGGTCTGCTTCATCCATATTATGCGTGGTAAGAATTACCGTCTTTTTACCCGCGAGCGTTTTTATATAATCGCGAACCAACACCCTGCTCTGCGGATCAAGCCCGGCTTCGGGTTCATCCAAAACAATAATGTCAGGATCGTGAATCAATCCGATAATAAGATTGAGCCGCCTCTGCATACCACCGGAGAGAGTGCCAGCCAATTTGTTTTGCTTCTCGAGCAAACCCATGTCAGCAAGTAATTGTATGCCGCGTTCATGGGCGATTTTCGCGGGTATATCATACATTGTCCCGACGAACTCAAGCTGCTCGATGCACGTCATTTTATTCCAGATGACAATACTCTGCGGGCAAACCCCAACCTTGGATTTCGCCTTACCATGATCTGTAAGTTTTTCACCCTGAATGAAAATCTCACCGGCATCCGGTTTGAGAATACCGGTCATCATCTGTATGGCGGTTGTTTTACCGGCACCGTTCGGACCTAAAAATCCAAACACTTCACCGCGGTATATCTCTAAAGAAAGATTGTCCACCGCAGTAAGTTCTTTATACCGCTTAACAAGACCACTGATTCTGAGGACAATATCACCGGCAGTACCCTTAACCATGAAACCTCCGGAAAATTTGAATGTTTACAAAAATCTAAAATTATTTTTGTATACGCAATACTTGATTGTTTTTTGAACAAGATAATTTTTTTTATTCGCACTGCAATTGTTGAAAAAAAACAAATATTCCATGCAAGTTTGAAAATTTTATCATCGAAAGTGCGAACGACCGAAGCAAATGTGCGCTTTCCTTCTCCTCAATAAACGATTTTCAATTATATACGGATTGCATGGGAAGAGCTTTACTGCTATTGCAATGCAATATTGTGTGCCTGAGGACCATTACTCCGCTACAATGAGTTAAAATTACAGTCATCGGTTCAATGTTTCATGTGTCAGGAAAGACTTCAACAAAAACTATTACGGCGTAAAAAATATTAAAATTTTCACCTGCTTTTTTATATACTTAAATAATAAAAACACTTCACCACATTACTGAAGTTAATATTGATTTTTTACTATTGAGCATGATAGATATAAGAAATGTTAATTTTTATGCTAAATTTGTACATGCAATATTTGTTTACAAAACATGTTCTTTATGAAAAATAAATTGTCTCTCTTTCTTGTTATATATGTCCTTTTTTTTAGTTCTCAATTTATTTGGGGTCAAAACCCTGAATGGATGGTGTATTACTCCCAAACAACTGGCTTGCCGAGGGGTTCAATCCGGAATGTAGTAGTTGACAACGATGGCACTGCATGGATCGCAACTGTTGAAAGTGGACTAGTAAAATTTGACGGCGTAACTTGGAAAGTGTATAATTCATCCAATTCCGGCCTGCCAAACGATAAAATCTTTTCAATGGTAGCAGATAAGAATGGCATAAAATGGCTGGCGACGATGGGTGGTCTCGTAAAATTCGACGGTGCACATTGGGATGTTTACACCTGGCAAAATTCAGGAATACCGAGTAATATGCTTTATAAAATTGCAATTGATAAAAATGGAAATAAATGGGTTGGAACTGAAGGGAGTGGTGTCGGCAAGTTTAATGACACATCCTGGATAAAATACAACAGCTCAAATTCACCTCTCCCCTCAAATACCATTTCAACAATTGCAATTGACAGTAATGGTAACAAATGGTTTGGGACTTTGTTTGGATTGGTAAAATTTGATGATTCAATTTGGACCGTATACACATCAGCAAATTCCGGATTACCAAGTGACTATATAGCAAGTGTATTTGTGGATAAAAATAACGTTAAATGGGTTGCCACCGGTTTAGGATTGTCAAGATTTGACGATACAAACTGGATTCTGTATAATTCATCCAATTCAGGCTTACCTGCGAAAAATGTGTTTTCTATCAGTGAAGATAAATTAGGAAATAAATGGTTTGGGACTTTGGGTGGCGGCCTTGTTAGATTAACAGATAGTATTTGGACTGTATTTAATAAATCCAATTCTAAATTACCAGACGATAACATTTACTCGAATGATTTTGACAGCGATGGGAACCAATGGGTTGGCGGCGAAGGGATGCTGACAAAGCTAAAAAACAACACATGGGATGTTTATTCCCTCTATACCACAGGATTAACCAAAAATACGATTCGTTCTGTTGCAGTAGATAAAAAGGGAACTGAGTGGAATGCCGCTATCGGATTAGTAAAATTTGATGGTATTAGCTGGACCGCTTTTAATAATTTCAACGGGAAATTACCAACCTATGAAGTGTTTTGTATAGTTCTCGACAAAAACGATAGTTTGTGGTTGGGAACCGATGCTGGTTTAATCAAGTTTGGGGAGGACAGTAGTATAGTTTTTAAGATGGAGAATTTTGGCTTGCCTCAACTTAACATCACTTCACTAGAAATAGATTCATTGGGAAACAAATGGTTCGAAGCTGATACCTGTTTAGTTAAATTCAATGGAACTACGGTTACAGTCTATTCCGCAGTTAATATAGGTTTGCAGCACATATATATTTCTTCACTATCTGTTGATAAAAACAATCACATTTGGATTGGAACATTCGGAACAGGAATAATAAAATTTGATGGAACTATTTGGACAGTGTATAATAGATCAAATTCAGGTTTACCGATTGATGATATCAGAGATGTAATCGTTGATAATAATAATAATAAATGGATAGCAACTTTTAATGGGGGACTTGTAAAATTTGACGGTGTCAACTGGACAGTTTTTAAAACAGCGAATTCAGGATTACCAAACGATAAAGTTATAAGCTTGGGGATAGACTTGAATGAAAACCTATGGATTGGCACACTCGGTGGACTTGCAAAATACAACAACTCTTCATGGGTAATTTATCGGACAACAAATAGTGGCATATATTTGGGTAATGTTTTATCGATGTGTTTCGATAAAAAAGGAAATAAATGGTTTGGGACAGATTATGGTCTTGCTGTTTTTCGTGAGGGCGGCGTTTTATTACATAACGAACTCGATAACTCAACAATAGGCTCCAAAGCATTTTTTCTTTCGCAAAACTATCCAAATCCGTTTAACCCTTCGACTACGATAACTTATAGCATTCCAAATAATGGATTTGTTAGCCTGACTCTTTACAATATTTTAGGAAAAGAAGTTGAAACTATTCAAAGCGGAAACCAAAACGCCGGGACACATCATGTTTCCTTTAATGCCAGTAAACTACCAAGTGGTGTTTATTTCTACCAATTGCAGGCTGCAGGAGTTAGGGAAACGAAAAAATTAGTTGTAGTAAAATAGTTTTTAGTTCAATAGGTTCTTTCACTGAACATATTATTTTTAGTACGAAGGCTGCAGAAAAGCAGCCTTTGTCTTGCCAAATGATGTCCCAAAATAAACAATGTACTAAATATCTACATATATCGGATTTGTATAATATTAAGTTTTTCTCTCACATAGCATTCACTAGAAAAGGGATGCACTTGATATTTTATCAAACCCGCAATTCACATTAACAAAGGTGTCGGCATAATCCTAAAGCGGCCCAATCATATTCTCCGGTGCAAGCAGCCTGTCCAATTCTTCTTTCGAGAGCAGCTCTTTTTCCAGAACTAATTCATAAATGCCGCGGTTCGTTTCAAGTGCTTCTTTAGCCAGCATTGTTGAGGTTTCGTAACCCAAAACCGGGTTGAGCGCGGTTATGAGGCCGATACTATTGAGAACAAGATTAAGGCAGCGGTCAACGTTGGCAGTAATGCCGTCAATACATTTGTACTTTAATGTATTCATGCCGTTCTTCAGCATCTCAATTGATTCGAAGATACTCTGCACGATAACGGGCTCCATCACGTTTAATTCAAGCTGCCCTGCTTCTGCGGCAAGGGTAACCGTAAGATCGTTACCGATAACCTTGAAGGCAATCTGATTTACTACTTCAGGTATAACAGGATTTACTTTTCCCGGCATGATTGAAGAACCCGGCTGCATGGGTGGCAGATTGATTTCATTAAAGCCTGTCCGAGGCCCAGATGATAACAGACGGAGGTCATTACAAATTTTACACAGTTTCACTGCAAGGCGCTTTACTGCTGAGGAATACATGATAAACGCTCCGGTATCCTGTGTGGCTTCAACGAGATTCTTTGCCCTGACAATCGGCAGCCCGGTCACTTCAGCAAGATGTTTAATACATCTTTCACTGTAGCCCTGCTCGGCATTAATACCCGTACCAATCGCGGTTGCGCCCATGTTCACTTCAAGGAAGAGTTTCGCGTTTTGTTCAAGCCGCTCAATCTCCTCTTCCAGTGTAACAGCGTATGCTTCAAATTCCTGACCAAGTGTCATGGGAACCGCATCCTGCAATTGTGTGCGGCCCATTTTAATAACCGACTTGAACTCGTTCGCTTTATTCTGAAATGATTCGATGAGCGATTGCAAAACTTCAACCAGTTTCTTATTACTGTTGATAAGAGCGATTTTCACTGATGTCGGGTATGCATCGTTGGTTGATTGAGAAAGGTTAACGTGATTATTCGGGTGGCAATATTTGTACTCACCTTTTTGATAGCCGAGAATTTCAAGGGCACGGTTTGCAATCACTTCGTTTGCATTCATATTGGTAGAGGTTCCGGCACCACCTTGAATCATATCGACAACAAAATGACCGTGATATTTGCCGCTTATAATCTCGTGGCAGGCTTCGGAAATCGCCTCAGTTATCGGTTTGGAAAGCAGGCCAAGTTCGTTATTCGCTTTTGCAGCCGCCATTTTAACCATCGCTAAAGCTTCTATCAGCAATGGATAGAATGAAATTGTAACACCACTGATATTAAAGTTTTCCATTCCACGAAGGGTTTGTACACCGTAATATACTTCATACGGTATCTCCCGGTCGCCAAGCAAATCATGTTCAGAGCGGGTACGCCCCGACTGATACTGTGCAGCAAGATTGATTACGCGAGTAGAGGCAACCTGCATGCGGCGGGAAATGACTTTTGTCATCCGGGATAAAAGCTTCACGGGTATTTGTGGCGCAGCTTTAGCAATTTCAAGGAATTGGGTTTTAGCAAACTCAAGTACAAAAGTATCAAGAGTGGCACGTCCTGAAGTCGTGTGTGGAGAATCATCAATAAAAGCACCTTCTCCAAGGAAGTCGTACTTAATAAACAAAGCCAGTCGCTTCTCCTCACCAAAGGGCGTTTTTTTGTAAAGTTCAACTTCACCCTCGAGTATCAGGTACAGATGTTTACGCTCGTTATTTTCTAAAAACAATTGTGCGCCTTGTTTATAGTCTTTTATGACCAAGTTCTCTGATATCATCGCGAGTTCTTTGTCATCCAAATCTTTAAAAAGCTCAACTTTTTTTAGAAATACAAAAATATTTGTGGTGTTCATACTGTGTCTCAATTTTATATTATTTAGTTTTCTCAATCATGCTTCGCCATTGCCAAAATACTTCGTCCATATCGAATCAATAGAATTTATATCTGCCTCACTTATCTGCACATCTCCCGCGGCAGCATTCTCGCGCGCCTGTGCCGGTGTGCGGGCTCCGCAAAGCAGATGGGTTATTCCCCGTCTATTGAATGTCCACGCGAGAGCCAATTGGCCTAAAGTAAGATTATATTCCTCTGCGATGGGCTTAAACTCATCAAGCATGGCATTTATTTTAAGAACATTTTCTTCCTTAAAGAATGGGCTGTTCAGGCGCAGGTCGCCCTGATTATAAGTTCTTCCGGGTGTTACGCGCCCCGTCAATAATCCTTGTGCAATCGGGCTGTAGGCAAGTACCGCCAAATTATTCTCAACACAATAGTCCACGTTGCCGTCTGCCTCAATTTTTCTGTGCAGCATGTGATATTTTTCCTGATCCGAAACAATAGCTCCATACTCTTTCATTTGAGCAACTGTTGCATTGCAAACACCAATAGCGCGTATTTTCCCCTGCTCTTGTAATTTAAGGAGTGCGGCCATAGTATCTTCAATTGCCGTTGATGGAGCCTGCCAATGCGATTGGTACAAGTCAATATAGTCAGTTTGTAATCGTTTTAAACTATTTTCCAATTCATATACAATTGAATCCGGCGAAAGGTTTTTATATACGGGGATTTCCTCATCCACTCCGGCGTTGTTTTTCCTGTTCGTGTTAAAGAAAAAAGTGCCTTCCTGTAAATCCCAGCGTAAACCGAATTTTGTTGCAAGGATTACCTTATCACGTTTGCCTTTTAATGCCTTGGCAACTACCTCTTCGGAATAACCGAAACCGTACATCGGTGCGGTATCAATAAAATTAATCCCGCTGTCCAATCCTGCATGTATCGCGTTGATGCTTTCCAACTCATCAGCGCCGCCCCACATCCAGCCTCCCATTACCCATGTACCAAGGGCAATTACCGAACCTTCTAATCCACTATTTCCTATTTTTCTATAATGCAATGTTATATTCCATAGATTACGTTAAAATTAATTCTTCTTAAAAATTTGTATGCTCATACTTTTACAAATTACACATGAAAGTATATTAAGACGCTATTAAAAAACAAACAAAAAACTCAACATTATGCTTGTTTTATTAACAAAGTATAATTTACAGATTCACTTAAAAATAAATACAGTGGGCTATAGGATTAGACAACAATAATGAGAAAGTTTTCCAGATGTATGCAATATATTATTTGGCTTTAACACTTGTTAAAAACAATGGTTACAGTAACACCCCTGTCAAGATTATTAGCTACATGTATTTGCCCGCCATGAGCTTCAATAATCCGGTGACAGAGGCTTAACCCAAGTCCATAACCTTTTATTTTTTTTGACCGCGCCCGATCTGCCCTGTAAAACGGCTCAAAAACAAAAGCCAGATCCTCCGAGGGAATCCCAATCCCATCGTCCTTTATTTTTAGAAGCACTTTATTCTCATCGTGTGCTAGGGAAACTGTGACAGGCTTGCTTTGTGCATGTGAATATTTTAAAGCATTTTCAATTACATTTCTCACTGCTACTTTCATCATTTCAGAATCTAATTGAAGCAGGATGTTTTCATTTAAACCAAATTTCACAATCCCCATGGGCTTTCCATCAAATTCATTTACAACATCCAAAACAAGCTGAGAGAAATTGATTTCGGTCAATTTCAAGGATCCTTGTTTATTCTTTAGGCGTTCGGACTCAAGAATATCAGAAATCATAATTTCCATTTCGCGAATATCTTCGCTGATACGATCTTTTCCCTGTTCATTTGCCATTAACTCTAAAGCAAGTTTAATACGGGTAAGTGGAGACCGAAGTTCGTGTGAAACATCAAGCAACAGCTGATCTCTTGATACTATCATCGCAACTATCTTTTGCTTCATCTCATTAAATGAATTTGACAGCATGGTTAATTCATCACTTCCCTTCACTGGAATTTCATGTGAAAAATTTCCCGCCGATATTTGTTGTACACCAACTTCTAGCAGCTTAATTGGTTTTAAAATCTGCCGTATTAAATAATGTGCTAAAACTAACACTAAGAGCAGGCCGATGGCTAGTATGACAAATTCTTCTGCCCGGGGATGAAGTGAACTATGTGCATCGGAAGTAAAAACAAATGTTCCCCCATCGTTCATGTGCACAACAAATTCATTATCATTAAAGGCACCTGAAACTAGTTGAAACAGCCGGTTACTTTTATTTGCAGAAAACTCTCCTACCTGCCATGTCCCATTCTTGTCTGTATATGAAATCCGTATCGCATATCGAGCGGCCATCTGTCTTGCAAGTATAGTATCAGGTGGTGATTGCAATTCTTTTGCGATATAGTTGTAATAATTCTGAAAATTCTGATTATTCTGCTGACGAAGCCTTGAGCTGAAATGAAATTGAAAGAACAGGGTTAATATCACCTCAACCAGAAGACCGGTTAAGAGCAGAACATGAATAATCTTAGTAAAAACCGAATGACTTCTTTTTTTAAAGAACCATGTATTACGCATCTTCGTTACCAATAAAGGAATACCCGGAGCCACGGATTGTTTTAATAAATGTTGGACTTCTGGGATCGTCATTTAATTTCTGACGCAACCGGCTGATAAGAACATCAATCGATCGGTCATATACGTCCCAATCCATACCTTTAAGAGCTTCCATTAGTTTTTCTCTTGTAAGTACCCTGCCAGAATTTTTTACAAAAATCTCAAGGATTGTATATTCCATCGTTGTAAGTTCAACCGGTTGATCCAGAATCTTTAGCGACTGCCTGTTCAGATCAATCTGAACAGGCCCTACACGAATAATTTCCGGCTGTTTTGCTTGTGAAGCTCGTCTGAGAACCGACTGTAAACGAGCAACTAATTCTCTCGGTTCAAATGGTTTTGTCAGATAATCATCGGCTCCAATTTCTAAACCAACTATCCTGTCCACTACATCCCCGCGCGCAGTAAGCATTATAATCGGAATCGTGCTTCCCCGACGAATCTCCTTGCAAACGGTTAATCCATCTTGCCCGGGAAGCATGATATCAAGTATTAACAGATCTGGGTTTTCAAGAGCTAGTTTTTTAACCCTTCCTCAGCGGTATATGCACTCACAACTTCAAATCCAAACTTTATCAGATATTCTGAAAGCAGTAAGTTCAATTTTTCATCATCATCAATTACCAGGATTTTTTTTTTCAGACTAATAGAATAATTAAAATTGTGCACTCATTCCCAAAATTGGAAGAATGCCAAAATCATAAATTGGATATTTAGATATTTTACCGGATGCATCAACACGCTGACTATAATCGACAACATTTTTATGATTATATGCATTCCAAATATCAATATATACATTTAGTGTCCAGTTTGAAAAATAGAATTTTCTGTCAAAACGGATATCAAGCTGTTGATATGCCGGGAGTCTGGATGAGTTTCTCTCGCCCGCAACCGCAACATATGAGTTATTGAGCATCGTTATTCCGGTAACAGGTGTATAAGGAGTCCCGCTGCTATAAGCTAACTTGAATCCAGCCTGCCATACCTCAGAAATTTTGTAACTGCAAACCAGATTAATGTTATGGGTCCGGTCATAGTTAAAACTATATTCCGGTGTGCTTCTCGAGTCTCTTCTTTTTGAAACCGAATACGAATAGGACAAGCTGCCCACAAGTGCATCACTCATTTTTTTTTGCAGAAAAAATTCAAATCCGGCTATACTGCCCGAACCATTATTTGTTATTAACTTAGAGGTATCTGACACAGTAAATGTTTTCTTCAAGCCCTTAAAATATGCTTCTATGGTAAGCTGCACATCATCACTAATCAAATTGTTAATTCCAATAATGTATTGATCTGCCCTTGAGCTTTTCAGCGCCCTGTTTTCCGGTGCAATATACATTTGGTATGCCGCAGGATCCTGGCTCAGTTTTGCATAAGCAGCATTTAATGTTATTTTGGGATGCAGTTCATAACTAACTGAAAACCTTGGATTAACAATGTTTTCCTTCGTAAGGTCAAAATAATCATCACGAACACCGACTGTGAAAACAAATTTAGGGAAACATCTTGCAGTTGTCTGCAGGAATCCACCCCCTTTAAAAGAGATGTTTGGTTTATAATTGACTGTTTCAGTTTGGAACACATGACCGGTCATACTTGTTTCAGTTGCTAACCATGAATTATAAACCGGACTAACCGATTTAACAAATGCACCCCCTTTTATCTCAAAAACATTATTAATCTTAAGTATTGTTTCATTTTTCAAACTAAATTCCTGCTCCTTTATATCTTCTTTTTTAAGCAGGCGGCTTGAATTGTCCCCTCCGTTTGTAATAAAGCCATTGGTTGTAACTGCTGCAGTGGAGATAGAATATCCATTATCACTAAACATGTATTTCCAGTTCATTCCTAATGCGCTGCCATACACATCGAGCTTCAGATAATCAAACTTTCGCGCCTCTGCACTATGTGAATCGGGTTGCTTTTCGTTTTTTTCCAAATCATCTTTATAGTAAAAGCCGATAATAGAAATTTTATTTCTACTTGAAAGTTCAGAGGTGATTTTTCCGGCAGCATCCCAATATCTTGGCATCATTGCTTTACCCATCATTTTTGTAATAATGTCAAAAATTCCGCGTCGAGCAGAAATAACGAGTGTGCTTTTATCAGTTATAGGTCCGTCTGCAGAATAGCCAAAACCTGCCATATTCATATTGAAATCAGAATTCATGCGTGTTTTGTTTCCCTCTTTCATTTTTAGTTCAAAAAGCGAAGAAAGCTTTCCTCCATAAGCTGAGGGGAAACCACCGCTCGAAAATTCTGCAGATTCGAGAAGACTTGGATTAATAATACTGATATTGCCCGCACTACCTTCAATCTTGCCAAAGTGAAGCGGGCTAAAGATTTCAACATTATCTAAATAAACAAGATTCTCATCCGGAGCCCCACCTCTCACGATAAGATTTGAATTGGCCATATTTGCGGTTGTAACGCCTGGGAAATTATGAATTATCCTGAAAACATCTTCTGCTGAACCGGGTGAAGACTTTATTTCCTCCGGAGATAATTTCATAGTACTCACAGTTTTTTCAGGATCTTTTGCAAAATAACCCCCGAAAATTTCCGCCCCTTTGCTCAGCTCAACTGTCATTGATTTTAATTCGCAATTTACCGTAGTTACCCTGTTAACTAAAATCCTTACATCTGTCTTGATAATCTTCTCATACCCTATCATGGTTACTTTCACAAGGTAAACGCCCGGAGGAATATCTTTGATACAATACTGCCCTTGCTCATTTGTTGATGCTCCTAGAGAAGTCCCTTGAATAATAATGTTTGCTCCCTGTAACGGTTGCATTGTTAACCTGTCAATAACAACCCCTTCGACAACGCCGCCCCTATTAATTTCAAGCGAAAAGGTTTTAACCGGCAAAAACAAAACTATTACGAAAAAAATAATTTTCATATATACCTCATTCCGCGGAATGGAATTCATTTTTTAACATAGAAAGTTTGCCGGTCAGTTTCACTTTTTGCTCCTTTGTAAGGGTAGCATGAAACTCAGAAAACCGGGCAGCAATAAACTCGTGCATTTCATCACGTTCAGCATTTGTTGCTTTTAGTTTGCCTAACAGAACATCCTTCTCAAATTTATCTTTCATTATCTCAAGTTGAAGATCCTGAAAAAGAGTCTCATATTTACCCGCCTTTTCTTTATGCTTACCAACAATCTGTAACTTAATATCGTCAAGCTTTTGTTTTTGAACCGATGTCAGCTCAAGTTCTTTTGCAAGCTGTTCTATCACCTTTTCAGCCTGTTTCTCATGAGATTTCCCTAAACCGTGATGATTTGCACAACCATGAAATGTGAATATACCTAATACAAAGGCACCAATGGAAACGATTAATAATTTATGCACTGTTTACTCCGTTTATATAATTAAAAATAATGACAAGGATAAATTAACAACAGCATGTAACCGGTATATTTCACGATTGTAACAAGTTGTAACAGAATAACTAAATCTATTATTGCCGTATGCTTTTTGTCTTGGTTCAGATGAAAATTCGGTGGCGATTTTACACTGAGGCGAATCAGAATCATATTAATCAACATGTTTTTTTGTGAACCAGATTTTATAATAGACCTGCACCCGTTTCACCATTCATTTAGTGGCTAAAGCCTGAGAACAGTGGAGTG
>JACPGF010000124.1:3793-9614 GCA_016182615.1 Ignavibacteriales bacterium | reverse complement strand
GGCAGGCTTTATTACTATCCTTGCGGCTTTTCGGGCAGGGAGTAATGCTGCCTGTAACCGGATTGCTACCTGACCTGAAGATTGCAACGTTATTGATGGCTGGAGAACTTGATGCAAAGTATCTGCAAATCAATGAACAAATGTCACGGTTAATCCCTCACAACAATTATCACCGGATTGCAGGATGCGGGCATAATATTCATCTTGAAAAAACGGGTGAATTCGTTAATTTAGTCCTTTCGTTTTTAAACCAATTGAAAGAAACAAAATGAGTTTTGCCTGGCAGACAGCAAAGGAATATTCGGATATTCTTTACGAAAAAATGGATGGCATTGCCAAAATAACCATAAACCGGCCTGAAGTTAGAAATGCATTCCGGCCTGAAACAGTAACACAGATGTTTGATGCATTTTCGGATGCCCGCGAAGACAGTGAAATTGGCGTGATACTCCTGACTGGAAACGGGCCTTCCGCGGATGGCAAATACGCGTTTTGTTCAGGTGGTGACCAAAGAATCCGGGCAGATAAAGGATATATGGGTGGTGACGGAGTGCCGCGGTTAAATGTGCTGGATTTGCAGAAACTCATCAGGAGTATTCCCAAACCGGTAGTTGCGCTTGTCGCAGGTTATGCAATCGGTGGCGGCCATGTTTTACACATTGTTTGCGACCTGACCATTGCAGCGGATAACGCGATTTTCGGGCAGACCGGACCAAAAGTTGGAAGTTTTGATGGTGGATTCGGGGCAAGCTACCTGGCCCGTTTAGTAGGTCAGAAAAAAGCACGAGAAATATGGTATCTTTGCCGTCAATACAATGCACAGGAAGCAGTTGACATGGGGCTGGTGAACAAAGTTGTACCTGTGGAACAACTCGAGGCTGAGGGAGTGCAATGGGCCTCTGAGATGCTCGCTATGTCTCCATTAGCACTCAGACTGCTTAAATCTGCTTTTAATGCAGAACTTGACGGTCAAACCGGCATACAGGAGTTGGCAGGGAACGCCACTTTACTGTATTATATGAGTGAAGAGGCGCAGGAAGGGAAGAAAGCATATCTCGAAAAGAGGAAGCCGGACTTTAAAAAATTTCCACGCTTACCATAGAATATGGCTGTATCAAAATTTTCCGCCTGGGTAATGGCAGCCCGCCCAAAAACATTGCCTGCGGCTGCGGTTCCTGTTATCGTTGGATCCTCACTTGCCTATGCTGAGGGAGTTTTTTCTTTATTGGCAGCCTCACTGTGCCTGTTTTGTTCTTTTTTAATACAGATTGGCACTAACTTCGCTAATGACCTTGGCGATGATATACGGGGAGCAGACACACCTGAGCGGCTTGGGCCTGTGCGCGCAATTCATCTCGGCTTAATTGACAGAAAATCTCTTAAAAAAGCGGTAATATTAACATTCTCAATAACGTTTTTCAGCGGACTGATTCTCGTTTATATCGGTGGTCTTCCTATTCTAGTAATCGGTGTCCTCTCTATAATCTCAGGTATTATCTATACTACGGGTCCTTTTCCCTTGGCTTATAATGGTTTGGGGGATGTTTTTTCATTCACTTTTTTTGGTGTAGTAGGTACTATGGGTACTTATTACGTACAAGCCAATCACTGGTCCGTTGAGTCGTTTGTTGCATCCATACCGGTTGGTGCGTTAATAACTGCGATTTTAGTGGTGAATAATTACCGCGACCGGGAGCAGGACAAAATTGCTCATAAAAAAACCTTGGTCGTGCGGTTCGGTGAGACTTTTGCAAAAACCGAGTTCATTTTTTTCTTTCTTCTTGCATTTACCGCGCCCGTGTATTTAGTTCAAATGAATGAACAAATCTTTGACGTATGGGTGCTACTCCCGCTTGTTACTTTACCATTTGCTATTAAACTGATTACCATGTTGTTCACCCTCCAAGGGAAAGAACTGAATAAAGTGCTTGAAATGACCGCAAAATACTCAGCTGTTTTCGGTGCTTTGCTGGCAATTGGAATTCTATTATGAGAATCACCGGATTTTCTATTCAACCGGTTGAATTAAAATATCCTGCTCCCGTCAGAATCTCGCATACCGTATTTGCCAAAAGAAAGATTCTTTACATCTATTTGTATTCGGTTGAAAAATGGGGGGTGGGTGAAGTCTCACCACTAACTGAGTTTGGGGCTGAGGATATTGCTGTTGCTGAAAAGGCAGCAAATGAAATATGCACCCTTTTGTTGGAGAGGAGTAAACAAACCGGTTTGGATACTGAGAGCCTATTTTCGATAGTGGAAAAGTATAAAACCTTTCCAGCTACGCTGAGTGGTATCGAACAGGCGTTTGTTCAACTTTATACAAAGTGTGTAACTGCTTCTGTAAAAGAGCTTTATGGCTTTTCTCATATCGAGGAATTGGAAGTAAATGCCATGATTGGTGCTGAAGAACCGGAAAAAGCATTCGCAATGTGCAAAGAAGCATGGGATAATGGCTATAATACGATAAAGCTAAAAGTTGGTAAGTATAATTTATATAATGAGTTACGCCTGCTTTCATTAATTCGGGAGCACATCCCCGAAAAGGTTAAAATCCGTCTGGATGCCAACGGTGCATTTGATGTTACTGAAGCCGTGCTCCGGATAAAGGCATACTCTGAGTACAAAATTGAATATATCGAACAGCCTGTAAAGAAAATTGCTGAGTTTGAAAAAATCCGGGAGCACGTTGATGTACCGCTTGCCTTGGATGAATCAATTTCCGGGTTATTATTTCTGGAGCAGACTGTGAACAGCACGGCAGTTGATTACTTTGTTATAAAACCAGCACAGCTTGGCATGCTCCGGCAGATTATTCCGGTTATCAGGAGCATAGAATCCGAGGGGAAAAACGTGGTAATAACCCATTCGCTTGAATCACGAATCGGCAGGAAGAAAGCTGTTGTGTGTGCCCTTTCATGTCTCTTCCGCTCCTCTCATGGACTGGGAATTGTGGCAACAAAGAATGGCATTCCGGATGATTCATATCCGATACTCAATGGAAGAATCGGAATAAAAGAGGCAATTTTATAAAAGAAGTCGTTATGATTATTAAAGAGTACAAAAAAACAAAATCACAAAACAGCAAAAAAGACATTGAAGCAATTGAGTTCGCCGAGTACAAGCATCAATCAATTTATGGTATAAGTGTTATCCTTGCAAAGGATTTGAAGCAAATACTCAAGAAGCAAAAGAAAGCGGGAATTTTCATAAAAGACCCGGTTACCACTATATTCGTGGTGCTCTCCCTCTGGGAGAATGGCATAACACCCGCACTAATCAATCCGGATTTGCCTTTAGCCGAGGTTCTAAAATCAATGAAGAGTATGGGGGTAGAAACTGTTTTAAGCGATTACACCATTGAAGGTACCCAGTCGGGAAATGTGCAAATCATAGACATTAAAATGATGCTCCTGCAGTCTATCATGATGCAATCGTTTTTGGAAGTCTCACAGCCAAGTATAACAAATGGCTCGGTAGTTTTATTTACATCCGGGACGACAAATGAGCCGAAACCGGTGCTATTAACAGCACAAAATCTCATTAGCGCGTATAATGCTGGAAATGAGTTGTTGAATTACAAAAAGCAGGAAAGCTGGCTGCTCTCCCTGCCTGTTTACCATATTGGCGGATTCTCCATCTTTTTCCGAGCCTATACGGCCGGGCAGGTATTGGTCATTCCACCCGGTTTGGATAGTTTGTCAATAGTCAGTGCCGCCAACCAACTTAAGGTAAAATATATCAGCCTTGTGCCAACTCAGTTGCAACGTATCTTTCAGGCAAAACCCGGATTTGAGTATAAACCGAAGGCGGTTTTACTCGGTGGAGCTGCTGCTTCGGAAAGTTTACTTTCAACTAGTATTGCATGTAAATTACCTGTTTACAAGGTATATGGAGCAACGGAAACCGCAGCATTCCAATGCGTGTTAACGCCTAAAATGCTAAAAAAGAAGATGGCATCTTCCGGGCTGCCATTGTCCGGGGTCACAATTATTATAAAAGACAGTAAGGGAAAGGAAGTTTCCACGGGTGAAAGTGGTGAGATTTGTATCCGTTCCGGCTCTACTGCAAAAGGGTATATAAATAATCCGATTGCCACAAAAGACCGGTTTAAAAAGGGTTTATTTCATACCGGGGATACTGGCTATCTTGATGATGATGGCTATTTGTTTGTAACCGCCCGTATGGATGATATAATCAATTCAGGAGGCGAAAAGATACAGCCGATTGAAATTTATAGAGTACTAAAACCTTTGATAGCAATTGGCGACTGCCGTGTGTTTGGGCTGCCTGATGCTGACTGGGGCGAGGCAGTATCGGTTATCCTTTATGGAATGCCTAAACCGTTAAAAAAGGAGTTAGGTCAAATTCTTGAAACGTGTAAGCAACAGCTTCCGGGTTTTAGGATGCCTAAGAATTTTTACTTTTACAAAGGAGATTTGAGCGGATTGCTGGGTAAAGCGGGTAAAAAAGAATTGCAGGAACTGGTTCAGACGGGAAAAGTTGTTTCCTTATTTTATAAATACTAAAATATTACAAAAGGCCATTGTATGAAGATTGGTAATTTTGAATTGAAAATTGTTGAATCCGGAAGTTTTATGCTTGATGGCGGGGCAATGTTTGGTATTATCCCGAAACCGCTTTGGCAAAAGACTAATCCCTCGGATGAAGGAAACCGGATTGCGCTGGCGACCAGAAATTTGTTATTAGTTTCAGATACCAGAAAAATTCTTATTGATACCGGGATGGGTAACAAATGGAATGAAAAATCA
This sequence comes from Ignavibacteriales bacterium, assembly GCA_016182615.1. Lineage (GTDB taxonomy): Bacteria > Bacteroidota > Ignavibacteria > Ignavibacteriales > Ignavibacteriaceae > JACPGF01. The sequence continues at coordinate 4,842 of JACPGF010000124.1, read as the reverse complement.
CGAAAAATCTATGAGATCGAGCAGGAGACGAATAATCTCGAAAAGGGGCTGGAAGTACTTGGGTATCAACCAGATGATATAACTGATGTCCTTTTGACGCACTTGCATTTCGACCATACCGGGGGCTCAACGAAATTGTCGGAGGGGAAAATAATTCCTGCCTTTGCGAATGCACGTTACTATGTTCAGGAAGACAACTTCCGGTGGGCATTGGAACCAACCGACCGTGACCGGGGAAGTTATATAAAGGCAAACTTTGAACCGCTGGCAGAACATGGTGTTTTGCTGACTATTGAAGAAAATGCCGAGCGGATAGAAAATGAAATTGAGATTATCCGGGTTCATGGCCATACGTACAGCCAGCAATTATTTAAAATTTCGGATGGCAATAAAACCGTTTTATATTGCGGTGACCTGTTCCCATACTCTTCCCATATCCCGTTGCCATACATCATGGGTTATGATTTACAGCCATTAATAACACTGGCGGAAAAAAAAGAATTGCTGCCGGAGGCGGTTGAGGAAGAGTGGATACTATTCTTTGAACATGACCCGTTCCATGCAGCGGCCACTGTTAAAGCAACGGAAAAAGGTTTCGCGGTTAAGGAGTTTATTGATGTTTTTTGAGGATGAGGACGAACCGGTATTCGCATTTGCATGCAAAGCCGGTGAACTGATAGAAGGTAAGGGGAAGATGTTTATACTTAATGAGGTTGAAGTGGCGGTATTCAAAGTAAAAGGTGAAATTTACGCGCTTAACGCGGTTTGCCCGCATCAGCATTCGGCAATTATTCATGACGGTTTTCTTGAAAAAGGCTATGTGGTTTGTCCTGCTCACGGGTGGAAGTTTAACCTGAAAAACGGGAAGCAGCCTGACGGAAGAAGAGGGCTTGATTGTTACGCCGTGGAAATAAGGAATGGTGACGTATTTATAAAAGCGGTTAAAAAGAAGTTTTTATTTTGAGTATAAAAGCCGATAATGCAGCGGTAAAAGCACTGGCATTATATCTTGGATTTGATTTGTGCGGTTTCGCGGGTTATCAACTGCT
>JACPGF010000124.1:0-3784 GCA_016182615.1 Ignavibacteriales bacterium | reverse complement strand
GCGGTTTCGCGGGTTATCAACAGCTTGAAAAAGAAAGTAGTTTTTTGGAAAATTGGCTTGCAAAGGGCTATCAGGCGGGGATGCAGTACATGGAAAAAAACATATCAAAACGAAGGGATGTAAAGGAAATTTTGCCTGATGCCCAAAGTATTATCTCGCTGGGATTACATTATAACACCCCATTCGAACATGGAGATGAGCAGGGTAAAGGCAAGATTTCACGGTACGCCTGGGGTAAAGACTATCATTTGCTTATTTGGGAAAAACTTGAATTGTTTATTGATGAACTACAAAGATATTATCCGGGAATTGAAGCCGTTTCTTATGTGGATACAGGGCCTGTTATGGATAAGGTTTGGGCTGTTAACGCGGGTTTGGGCTGGATGGGAAAGCATTCGAACATCATTAATCCTGATAGCGGAAGCTGGTTTTTTATAGCAAACATTATTACAAATGCTCACTTTACTTTTGCGGAGGTTATAACAGACCATTGCGGAAGCTGTAGCCGTTGCATTGATGCCTGTCCAACGAAAGCAATTGTTGCAGATTACATTGTTGATGCAAACAGATGTATTTCGTATTTAACGATAGAGAACAAGAATGAAATTCCGGAAGCGTTAAAATCCGATTTGGATAATTGGCTGTTCGGCTGCGACGTCTGCCAGGATGTTTGCCCGTGGAATAAGAAATTTGCATTCGAAACGGATAAGCAGGAATTTTTTCCGGTAAGGGGGGAAACTGCAATCTCTTTGGTAGAAGTACTCGGGATGGAAAACAATGAGTTTAAAGAGCGCTTCGCGGACTCGCCTGTAAAAAGGGCAAAACTGAAAGGGCTTCAAAGAAATGCGAGAGCGCTGAAAGCATAGCAGTGACCATGCAGCCTGATTTTAAAGTAATTTATTTGAACAAAACAAAAATTGAGTAAAAAATATGAAAAATGTACAAAAGCTATTACTGCCATTATTGGTTGTTGTCGTAATAGGTATCGTGTACCTGTTTTACTTTTCGCCCCATAAAGGATTAGGAGCGTTCAGTTCATTTGACCCGAACAGCCATGCACAGAAAGAAATAGTTGTCAAGGTGGTTTCTGCACGGGGCATACAGCAGGATGCTTCGGGCCACATGGTTGTATTCTTTGCTGAAGATGAAGCCGGAGTAGTTATGAGTGTGCAAACAGAAGGCCCGCTGCCTGATGGATTTGATAAAGCCGAAATGGTAACCCTTACCGGGCACATTCATGGAGGAGTGTTTTCGGCAACAAAGGTAGAAGTTGACTAGTGTGGGAACAATGAATAATGAGAAATGAGGGCAAAATGCAAAATGTAAACCCGAGTACATTGTATTAAAAATCAATTGTCAAGACAATTAGATTAACTCCACTTGCTTAATGCAGTATTTCCATGTAAAAATTGAGGAACCAGAAAATCTCTTGGATAAAGCTGTTCTTTATGTTTTATAGCGGATTGCAAACAATTGGAATTTTTGCAGATGCTATGGTTTCAATTATTTTGTAATAGTAATAGATATTTTTTAACTCGTGAGATATAAACTGAAAAATTTCATATTCATCGTGTTTGTTATTCTTTTTCTTAGCACAGAATTTAATGCCCAAATAAGGCATAGCGGCTACTTTGCACCTGAAATAATTGTTGGTGATCTCGGCGGAAAATCTTCGGTGTTCGGGGGTGCAAAAGCTGTTTGGGTATTTAACAACAAATTTGGAATTGGCGGCAGTTATTACAGCATTTTAAATAATGTAGAGAGCGAACTCATTGATCCTTTGAACGGAGAAAAAAACATTATACAAATGAATGGGCGGGATGAAATTTATAGCCAGAAACCCGGATAAACCACATACTGCCTACTACGGCGGCGATTTATTAATCTGGATGCCAAAATATAATGTGCAGTTTTGTATTTCTGATGATTGGAAGTTGAGTATGGGTTTTGGTTACCGGCATGTGACTAATTTCAGAGGTTATTATCAATACAACAAAGAGAATATTAGCCGCTTCATAGTAACGTTTGGCTTAAGGGGAGGGAATAATTAAAATGCTTACGTCAACAGTATATGTTAACAGGCTCATGCTTCTGTTTCTGCTCTGCATATCATGGACTTCGGAATTGAGTGCTCAGTTATCCAATCTGGCAGAAAAAAAGACAGTTTCATCGAAACCATTTTTATATGCAGGTGACAAACGGGTTAGCATTGATGGATTGATTCCTCTTGATTCTACCGTTCTCAGGCCAATACCGGCAATAATTTTCGGGGGTGTTTTTACTGTAGCCGTTGGCGGGCTTTATATCAATCAAAAAAGTAACTGGTGGAGCAATGAGCGAAGAAGTTTTCATTTTGAAGAAGATTGGGTATCTGCACTTCAGGTTGACAAATTCGGCCATGCTTTTGGCGGTTATTCAACCGCGTATTTAATGCGTGAAGGCTTGCTATACTCAGGGCTGAGCGATGAACATGCTCATTGGTATGGAGCAATATTCGGCCTGGCATATCAGACATACGTTGAAACCGGAGATGGTTTTGCATCTGACTGGGGTTTTTCACCGTCTGATTTTTATTACGATGCAATAGGGGCAGGTTATTTTTTAGCACAATACTACATACCCTCGTTACAGAATTTTACACCCAAATGGCAGTATATACCTTCTGAATTAGTCGGCAGGCCAAAAATTGACCGACCAAGAACATTTTTAGACGATTATAACAGTACGACATTTTTCATGTCGATAGATGTTTACAATTTGCTGCCGAAGGAATACAAAAAATACTGGGTACCATGGTTAGCCGTGGCTGTTGGGTATGGTGGAGATGCAATTGACTTCAAGCTGGATCCAAACGGGCCGCCCGATCAGCTTTCAAAAAGAAGATATGTCCTTAGTCTGGATGTAAATTTAACAAGGCTGATTCCCGATGGTCCTCCATTAGTAAATTGGGTTAGGCAGTGTTTTAACCATATTAAAGTGCCAACCCCGTCGGTTGAATTTAATTCCAAGGGTGCAAAGTTTTACCTGCTTTATCCGATTAAAATAGTATTTTGAAGTATAAAAAGGCATTTCATTGTATAAGATGTTTCCCTTAAGCAGAATTTAACGGTATGTATAATTTTTATTTCTCCTCCGATACACCTGATATAAACAAAACCGTGTGTGTTGATGGGTTTTTCCCCTGTGCATTGCATTTAAGCCACTGGCCGGGGAACAGCACACCCGCTGCATTAAAAGCGGACACAAGCACAGAAATCATTTTTAACCTGCTAGAACATCCCTTAAAAGACAAATATCTTGAAGGTATAGACTATGTTGCAAATAACCACTACGATGTTGATGGTGTTCTTGCAGCATACTCTCTTATGTTTCCTGAAGCAGCAATGAAAATGAAAGACAGGCTTATTGCAATTGCCAGAACGGGTGATTTTTCGGAATATCACGACGAAGATTCATTTAAAAGCTCAGTCATTCTTGAAAATCTGTATGATGAAAAATTTAGTCCGTTTACAGGTGAATTTTCATCACTTAATTTTCAACAGAAAACAGAGTTTGTCTATAGAAAGGCATTTGAGTTGATTCCCGGTATTGTCGAAAATCCCGATATGTACGAAAGTATTTGGCAGCAGGAATTTTTACAGTTCATGGAGGGTGATAGTTCCTTCGAGAAAAGAGAATCGGTTTTTAGTAATTATGATGACTGTGGTTTATCTGTTATCGAGTACGTTTATAATCTGCACCCCTGCGTGATAAATAAATGGAGCAGGCACTCCACAGTATTAGT
>JACPGF010000138.1 GCA_016182615.1 Ignavibacteriales bacterium | reverse complement strand
GATTTCATGACTCATATTCGCTAAAAAATTGCTTTTCAAACGGTTCATGCTTTCTGCTTCGGTTTTAGCCCGCTGCAGTTCCTGATCTTTCGTTTTCCGTTCACTGATATCTGTAAGGATACCTACTGAGCCAATCAGTTCACCTTCGCTGTTATACCAAGGGAATGAGTGGTCCTCTATCCATTTTAAAGTTCCGTGTTTTGTTTGAATCAGATATTCGGCTCTGTAGTCTCCTTTTTCTCCGTAAACCTTGCGCGCGGAATATCCTTCATTGTCGGCTCCCTGTTTTTCAGAAACATCAACCTGCTGAATAATATTTGCAAGGGTAATTCTATTTATTTCAGCTTCATTATAGCCTGTCAGCTTTAGGATGGCAGGGTTAAGATACTCGAATTTCATGGTGATATGACTGAATTTGTAGAGTACGTCTCCGGTTGCTTCAACCATAAAGCGGAGCTGCTCCTCATTTTCGAGCATCTGTTGATAAACAATTTTTCTGGTGGTGATATCTTCTTTCACCGCGATAAAATTGGTTATTTTACCCTCATCATTTCGCAGTCCGGTTATAGAAGCCATTTCCCAGAAGTATTCACCATTCTTTCGCCTGTTGTGTAATTCACCCCGCCACGTTTTGCCTGTAGTTATTAATTTCCATAGATGTTCATATTTTTCGGGTGCCATTTCCCCCGATTTTAGTATTCTGGGATTTTTTCCAATTGCTTCTTTAGCAGTATAACCTGTTGCTTTCTCAAATTGCGAGTTGACATATTCAATGCTTCCCAGCAAGTCTGTTATAACAATAGAGAGGGGAATTTGTTCAAGAATTTTGTGGAGCTCAGCGGATCCAAAGTGTTTTTGCCTGTCGATGTTTTGCTTTTTGAAACTGATGATATATTGTGAATTGCCGACACTTTCCAAGTGTAAAACAGAAAATATATAAGGTATATCGGAAGATGGGTCAAGTTCAATCCATCTGTTTTCCTGATGCATTTGCAGTGCATTAAGCAGGGTATTGGTCTGTTCCCGGTTAAAGCACAAAGCGAGCGTTCTGTAAATAAGATTGTCACGCTTTACTTCCATCGCGGTACAGAATGCATTGGTAACTTCCATAACAACCAACCGCTCATTAACCAGAATGCAAAGTTCCTCAAATTGGTTAGCTGCCCCAAAAAAGAACTTTGTCATTGTTTCCATCTCTTCAACAGAGAACTTTTGGCTGCCTGAAAATATCCTGCTCAGTAGGTCATTCTGCACAGTGTGTTTCCTTATAAAATCTCATTTTCACCAATTGTATTAATATATTTTTCAATGAAAGTTGCTATCTTTTTTCTGCGGTATTGCATAATAAAGCGCGGGTGCTCTAGTGGAATTACCCGATCGAAAAAATGATGTATTGCATTAATCTTCCGGAAAAATACGAAATTTTTTCCGCTTCCTAAACAAAATGCTTTGTCGGTCCTGCATCCAAATTTAATTTGAGCGGTAATTTGCTCTACTATCCATGGCTCGAGAATTTTTAATACCTGAATGTCATCATAAAAATTAAAGTTTTTTTCATTTTTAGTATATCCAATTGGTGAGAGAGCAGTTATAAAGTATCTGCTATAGAAAAACCTCGGGCCGCCGAACTGTTCAATCATCGAGTAGATAAATGACGCGGAAAGTTCTTCCCGTTTTTCAAAATTATTCTCAAGAGCGCAGTGTTTTTCAAGTTGAACGGGATCGGTGAATGGAATTCCGGTAATACCGCCGCCGAAACGTCCGGGATTAATGCCAAAAATGAAGTGCCGTTTGTTATGATCATCGAAATATTTATGGTAAAACATCTGCATGATGTGCTTCACTTCCGGTATATTAAACGGCATCAGCAGTTCAATATTTTCCGGAAGTTTTTCAGGTGATTGAATTGTTGAAAAATACTCTAGTATATTGTCTGCAAAAGTTTTCATGCAATTTTTTGTTTTGTCTTTTCCTGAATCAGCCTGACAAATGTAATTGATAAAACCGGGTATGGCTAACCTTTTTCCCTGCATCATTTTTTTATAACCAAATTGTGCTACTATATAGGAGTCTGAAGTTTTAGTCACTTTCATTAATCTTGAGCTGTCAAGTCCCGCTGCTTTCTGGAAATTCGTTTTTGTGGGACCGGGGCAAAGCGTAGTAACACTGATTTTTGTATTTGCCAGCTCATTGGAAAGAGCCTCCGAAAAACTTAAGACAAATGCTTTCGATGCATAATATACTGCCATAAGAGGACCGGGTTGAAAGGCTGCCGTGGAGGCTACATTCATTATACGGCCGTCGTTTTGTTCAATCATTCCGGGTAATAACTTTTTTGTCAGGTGTACAAGGGCATGGATGTTTACTTGGATCATATCCGATTCGCTCTGCCAATCTGTTTCTGCGAATAATCCATACGTTCCAAAACCCGCGTTATTGATCAAAATTTCAATAGATAACTGCTTCTCTTTAATGAATTCTAATAGTGACTGTATGTCATGCGGCTTTGAAAGATCACAGGCGAAAACATGAATTATTACTTTATGACGGTTTGACAATGTACTTGCTGCTCTCTCAAGCAAGTCCTTACTTCTTGCAACTAAAAAAAGGTTGTGGCCTTCAGCGGCCATAACAGCGGCTAAATCGAGGCCGATCCCGCTGGAAGCCCCGGTGATTAAAGTGAATTTTTGTGACATATCAGTATTCTACCATTAAATATCTCAAATGGGGCTTTATCATTGATAGCTTTCATTTATCCGCGCCAAATTTACTTCAGGACTGGTTTCTACAAATACCGCAAGTAAAGTATCATTAGTTCTTTTGCTCTTTATTGTTCTACCGGTAACGTAACAACAAATATACTACCTTTATTCGGTTCACTCTGTATTGAAATGTTGCCGTGATGCAGTTTTATGAACTCGCACACCAATTTAAGGCCTAAACCGCGGCCTTTTTCATTCTCGGTTCCATCCGTGGATTCGTTAAGCAATGTGGTTTCAATAGATTTTAATTTGTCTCCGCTGACACCAATACCGCTGTCTTGAACGCGTATTTGCAAAAAAGATTCTACAATGTTGCTGCTTAACGTAATTTTCTCTGCAAGCAGTGAATTAACATCCCTGGTGTCAAATTGGATTCCCTTCGAATCGGCCACAGGCCTTTCAACGTTGATACATGTTAAAATTGTGGCTTTTATATCATTTTGTTCGGGATCCATTACTGTTGCTCCCTTTTTAATATTCCCCCACAGGAGCAAATCCTCGAGTAATTTGTAAACTTGTTCAATTTCAAAATGCAGGGTTTCTGAAAAACGTACATGTTCCTCTTTTGTAAGGTCTTCATCTTCGGTTGAAAGAATTTTACTAATATTTAACAGGGCATGAAAAGGGCCCCGTAAATCGTGAGCAATAATTGAGAAAAGGGATTCCTTCGATTCATTTGATTTTTGCAGTTCAAGTTGTTTTTCTTTTAGAGCAATTTCAGATAGCTTTAGTGCAGTTATATCCCTTATAATGTGCAGAATTCCCGCTTGCAAACCTTGATTGTCATAGTAAGGATCTAAGGAAACATTAAACCAATGGGAGCCTTCCTGAAATACCATTTCTGTCCGCTCATGCACAGGGCACATTTTACATGCTGGGCAGTTTATCCGGGGATGACCATCATTATGGAAAACTTCCCAACAGTGAAGACCGGTTACTTCAGATGCGGTTTTCTGCAAAAATATTTCAGTTGCTCTGTTAATCGTTATAATACGGTAATCCGTGTCGATTAAACAGATATACTCTTTCACTCCGTCAAAAACGGCTTGCCATTGAACTGAAGATAATCCGCTACTTTTTTGTATCGTTTTCATTTAAGTAATCTGCACCAACTCTTTATGAATGATCAGAATTTGAATGCGCCATTTTTAGTGGAGCATTCGTTCACATACGGTGTATTATCATTATCGTATATTAATTCAAATAGTTAAGTGCTATATTGTGATAGGCTTATTTAATAAATATCCGCAAATTGCGATAATAAGATAGAAATGAACAAAGCGATGTGGCTTGACAGTAATCACAACATTTAATATATTATTGAACCATTATACTCTTCGGAGTGTTATAGATATTGAACCTTAAAAGGAAAGACAATGGAAGGACAATTTTCAGATAGATTACAAGATGTAATCCGATTCAGCAGAGAAGAAGCATTGCGTTTAGGACACGAATATATTGGTCCTGAACACTTGTTATTAGCTGTAATAAAAGAAGGTCATGGCGTTGCAGTTCATCTGTTACGTAACTTGGACTGTGATATCGTGAAACTCAAGAAAGCTATTGATGACTCAATCCGCTCCAATGGTGGCACGTTAACAATTGGCAATTTGCCATTGACTAAACAAGCAGAAAAGATATTGAAAATTTCGCAGATTGAAGCAAAAATATTCAAAGCGGATGTTATCGGCACTGAGCATTTATTGCTTTCATTGCTCCGTGATGAGGATAATATTGCTACTCAGATACTATTGCAATTTAATGTAACTTACGAAGCTGCACGTTCAGAATTGAATTCAATGTTATCCAACAAAGAAGG
>JACPGF010000129.1:17858-24562 GCA_016182615.1 Ignavibacteriales bacterium | reverse complement strand
CAAAATGTAATTTGGCTAAGTGGTACTTCTAAAACGTCTGAATAATCCATAAATATCAATTTTTTTCAATAAAGAAAATACGGAGAATATAATTATGAGTTATGAGTGATGAATTATAAGTTAGAAAAATGTAGAATTATCCCTGTAAAATGTTGTAGAGCAATAATATTTACCTTTCAATGAGTTCAGAATCCGCCAATTTATTTCTTCTGTTTTGATAGCGGTAAAAGCATTAACTTTTAATCATTCATCGCAATTACTTATTTTTGTATTTTGTTTTTGCATCCCCTTTTATTTGCAGCAACCGGAAATACTATGAAACAATTTTTGTATAAATACCGTTTTCTTTTAGCTTTATCGGCTTTAAACTTTTTACTCATCTTTGTATCAGCTTTCAACAGCTCATACGGTTACTTTATTGATGAGTTTTACTACATTGCCTGTGCTAAAAGGCCAGCTTTTGGTTATGTTGACCATCCCCCTTTCGCACCATTTGTTTTAACACTTTTTAGTGCAGTATTCGGCAGTTCGGTATTTGCTTTGCGATTTTTACCGGCACTCGCGGCATCTACGGCGGTTTTTTTAACCGGTAAGCTTACCGAGCGGCTTGGCGGCAGCAGTACTGCTCAAATTCTGGCCGCGTTGACGCTGGTTTGCACTCCCGTTGCAGCTGCTTTTGGTGGCTTTTACAGCATGAACGTATTTGAACCTGCACTCGTCCTAACGATGCTGCTCCTTGCAGTTGCAATGATTCAAAATGGTAAACCACACTTGTGGTATTGGATAGGTTTAACGGCAGGGATAGGCCTTATGAATAAACACACGTTTGCCGTGGCTATTCTTATGTTTGTTGTTGCACTCATACTCGGCGGCTATTGGCGAAAAATTTTTAGTAAACATGCATTTATTGGTGCCGTTATAACATTCATTATTTTGTTGCCGAATGTTATCTGGCAGGTGTTGAATGGTGCTCCTTCATTAGAATTTTACCGCAATATTACCGCTGGTAAAAATGTATATACACCGCCTTTGCAGTTTATCATAGGTCAGTTAATTAATATGTCACCGGTTACTGCACTAATTTGGATTACCGGTACGCTTTATCTTGGGCTTAATAAAAACTTTAAGCAGTTCCGGTTTTTATCGTGGTTTTTCGTTTTATCATTCGGTTTTATGCTTGTTAGCGGCAGCAGCCGTGCCGATAGGACTTTATTCGCGTATCCGGCTGTATTTGCCGGAGGTACAATCGCTATAGATAGGTTCCTTGCAAAGTATAAAACCCGGATCGGGCATTTTGCACTCTCTTTGTTTTTAATCGCAGGATTATTACTATCACTTCCTCTAATTCTTCCATATTTCTCATACGAACAAGTTGATAAGCATGTAAAGACTCTTGGTATCAACACTGAAATAGAGCGCGGCAAAAAACCGCCTTTGCCACAGTTACTCGCGGACCGTATCGGCTGGGAGGAAAAGTCACAACTTCTTTTTGATGAGTTTAATAAACTGACAGATGAAGAAAAAAAGAAAACTGTCATCGCAACGGATAATTATGGCAAGGCCGGTGCTTTGGAATTGTTTGGCGCAAAGTATGGAATAGAGCAAGTGTTCTGCGGCCATAACAATTATTACCTCTGGGGCACTGGGAGGGCCAGCGGCAGCATAGTACTCGCTTTAGATGATATTGATTCGGAAGATGATTACCGGGAAAATTTTGATTCGGTTGTGGTCAGTAAGGCAATGTTCATACATCCATACGTTTCGCAGCACGAAAATAACATAGTTGTGTTTATCTGTAGAAAACCGAAGGCTCCTTTGCAAACACTGTTCGAGGGAAGTAAGTTCTTTTATTAATTTAACATCTCAATAAACGGTGGAACCTATTTCGTTCCTACGGAACTTTAGCTCATTTTTGAACTTTTTTCTATAGCTATTTCGTCCCCAAGGGGACTTCGCTGCTAAAATAACATTAATTTGACATTATACCATATTCGAAAATCTGTTTTCTGAATCCCAGGGGGATGAAATAGCTATAGCAACATTGTACCCCATAAGGCTAAAGTTCCGTAGGAACGGAATAGATTTACAATTGTCCATTACCTATTTGTAAAGGATAGAAATAAAATCCCACTATTATTGAGAAGTTACTTATTTAAGAGTAAAATGCCGATATGCCAAATATGTTACATTAAAGAGCTAAATTGTCTATTGAATTTTCTTTAGACATTTGGATATACTTTTTCTATGATACGGCTGCTCCTTTTAGTAACGATAATACTATTTCTCTCTTTTGACTTTTTCCCGAAGGAAACCAGAGTAAATACAAGTTCAGCATTATCGTCCGCCATCGCATCTGCACAGCCGTATCCTCCGGCAGTGATATCGAATTTAGAAATTCATCATCAGTAGGAAGCAGTTATTGCAGGCTTACCAATACCAGTATTATTGACTATAGCAACCCGGACTCAAGTATCGATTCAAAATGGGTGTCCCTTTATGGCAATCACAACAGGGTTGACCATTGTTATCTGAAAGGGAAAAAAAATCTTGGCACAACACTGGTTGTCTGGCTTGATGCAAACCCCAACTATCATCAAATAGATTCAAATCATTTTGGACCCCGTCCGGAATTAGGTGTTAATGGCGGCGAGACCATCAGGGTTGGTACAAGCGACTGGTCCCTGTACAATTCATATACAACGGTTGAGTACAATTTGTTCGAAGAGTGTAATGGAGAAATAGAGGCAATTTCCAACAAGTCTTGCGGCAATATATACCGCTACAATACCTTTCTCAGTTGTCAAGCAACATTAACTTTGCGGCATGGGAGCCGCTGCTCCGTGTATGGTAATTTTTTCTTTGGGAATCATAAACCGAATTCAGGCGGAATCAGGATAATAGGGGAGGACCATTTGGTATATAATAACTACATTGCAGGTACATCAGGGGGTAGTTTCAAGTCGGCGTTAACAATAATGAATGGCATTCCCAACTCGCCATTAAGCGGTTATTATCAGGTTAAACGGGCAGTTGTTGCTTTTAATACGCTGGTCGATAATGTCAATAATTTTAACATTGGTGCTTATGGCGATACGAGCGTTTCACTCCCGCCTCTGGATTGTACCATTGCAAATAATATAATTTCAGGCACCACATCACCTCTTGTATTGTTTAACACGCAGCCGGTTAATATGCAGTGGTATGGTAATATATTCCACGGAGTCTCACCGGGCTTTGCGACGATGCCTGTAAATAACTATTTGGTAAACCCCAATTTCGCTTCAGCAGATTCAAACGGGGTAATACATTTACAAAGCAACTCACCTGCAATAAACAAATCAATTGGTACTTTTAGTTACGTTTTAACAGATATTGACGGCCAAAACAGGGATACCATAAAGGATTCTGGATGTGATGAATACTCAACGGCTGCTCCAAAAATTAAGCCACTCAAACCGGGTGATGTTGGCACCGGGACTTCGGTACTATCTGCTATTCAACTAAATGGCCGGGTTGAAAAGGAATTTGCACTCTATCAAAATTTTCCCAATCCTTTTAATCCCAGCACAACTATAAAATACAGCATACCCCGTGAGGGTAGAGTAACGGTAACAATCTATAACTCTATGGGAAAGAAAATAAGAGAAGTACAAAACAAAATACAACGGGCAGGTGAGCATGCAATTATATTTTCTTCCACCGGTTTGCCAACCGGTGTGTACTTCTTTGTGGTTGGTTTTGGAGGGTTTTATCGTGCAGGTAAAATGGTGCTGCTCAAATAAAAAAGCTCCCGGAAAATAATTATTCTCCGGGAGCTTGTAACTAACTAACCATTGAAGTGTTTAGAATGCCATCGTGAAACCGACTTTGTAGGTTTGCAGCATCAGCGGGCTCTCGCCGCCAAATGGGAAGTTTGCTTCTTCCTTACGCAATTCACTAAATCCGTAGGAGACACCATTCTGCAAAATAAAATTGATAATCGGTGCTGCTGCCGGTGTTGAATCTAATATTTTATCAACAAAAGATGCGACAGTCCAATGGCAGATCATTTCACTTAAAACACTGCCGCCTGTTTTCCAAAACAATAGTCTTGGGAAAATGGTGGACCTTTCGACATTTGCATTGATAGAAAGGAATGGGAATGGCTGTAAAGTAATACCACCTTCTGACCGGACGCCAAACCTGAAAGCACCGTGGAAGCGGTCGAGTACCGCCAAATCGTTTAGACCGGGGATCGAAAGTTTTTCCGCATCTAATTTATTCCAGCCGATACCAAAGCCGTTGTGGAATATAACCGCGCTTCTTTTAGAACCGTAGCCGTAACCATCATCCCAACCGAAACCGAGATAAGTAACTTTTGCCTGCATGTAGTTCAGCTTATCCTCGTTCCCAAAATCTTTGGAGTACAACGAGAACATAACATAGTTTCTTTCAAGTTCAAGAATACCGGCATCCTCATTTTGGAAATACAAATCCTGATGTCCGAGTTTTAAGCCGACCATTCCGGTTTTGTTGAATGTATTCTGCAGATTATGGTTTGTTTTTTCAGTCAGTCCATACTCCGGGGCAATAAAGGGATACTTGTCAATATCAAATCTTCCGAAAGACCATTTGAACTCATCGTTATTCCAAACAAAAGCACGTCTGTTCCGTTTTTTTGTTTTTTTAGGCGCCTTTGTATCATCGGTTTGTGTTGTTTTGCTCTCATCCCATTTAAAACCATCATCCGTTTTGGTAGTATCGGTTTCTTGAGAGAATATGTTTGTGCTGCTTATTAAGCAGACTGCAAATAGTACTAGTAAAAATTTACGCATCGGGCTAACTCCTGTTTATGAAATTCAAGATAGTTTATTCAGTTTTCGTGCCAATAGTTTTTCATCAAACTTGTTTCAAAATTACCTCAATTTGCCTTAAAAATATGCAATTTATTAATGAACGGCATTTTTCATGCATGAACGGTGTTTATCATAGGATACATTTTTAGTTCATTTTGTATAGTTTTATGTACATAATTAATTCCTAACTACTCAGCCGAATAAATTTGTGCCAATGGCACTGAATCTCAATAACCACGGGTGACAACCTGTGGAGAGTGGACTAAAAGAAATCACGTCCCCGAACGGGGGCGAACTGACCAACTATGCGAAATTATTGTCCGCCGCGGCGGATTCGCCTCAGGGACGGAATCAGTTTGGTATTCATTTCACATGAGTTACCACTCACGGTTAGTCAGATTTAGTGCCATTGGCACATAAAATCAGCACAATCCGTTATCTAGTTTCAGTGGGCTGAGTAGTTACATTAATTCTCCCGGTAAAAGCATCAAGGAAATGTATCGCGAAGCTGAAACAACGTCCCAGTTACAACTACCATTTTCTCGTGATTGCTTTGCATGTGCACTCATAACTCCTTTTCTTGGCAGAATATATTTTTTTGGAGGAATATTGGTTCATTAGAAAATCCGGTGGCATATCTGCAATTAAGCGAATCAGGTATCTGAGCTACTCTAAGCAACGTATCTTTTTAATAAACCAAATTTTATAATGACAATGCTCTGTTTGCACCAAACAATTAGTGGCTAAAGCCTGTGCACAGGGGGATTAGACTACCCCGGAGTGAACTCCGGGGTTAGGGGATATTCAATACTACCCGCTCGCAGAGCGGTTGTTATTTATGCCCTAACCCTGGCATTCATGCCGGGGTGTCATACCCCACAAGGATTTCAGGCTTTAGCCACTGAAAAATCAATAACAAAAACACCTTTCTTTTTGTTTGAATATCCGAATTTTTCTACTTCTCTTGAAAATAATCGTCAACGCACAAGCAGGCTTTAATAAAACTCCACTTAAATATCAGGTGAACCGGAATATTCTAAAACATGAAAATACGGAGATCAATTAGTTTTTATATCGCTTTGAAAATCTGAATTTATTTGTAAATTCAAATTCCATTTATCAATAAAAGTGTTACTCATGAAGATTTATCTCTTTTGTGTTGTCCAAATAATTACCATGTCTGTATTTGCCATAGTTCCACCGGTAACCGGAGTAAAAACCCCGGTTTGGTTTGAACAAAATAAAAGCATCATACAATCATCATATAGTTCAGGTTATTACGCAGAAAAATTTAGCGCCCGTAAACTATTTGCTGAAAAAATTGAACGGGGTGAATTAAAAAATACAAAGCTTGTTTCCGATACGGTTTTTGCTCTAACACTTTTAGGCAACTATGCAAATTCCACGAACAAATATAGTGCGAGCGATTTCCAAACAAAACTCTTTGATGGCCCGAATCCAACTGGCACAATTACCCAGTATTATAAAGAAATTTCCTACAATCAGCTCCATTTTACGGGGACTGTGAAGGGATGGTTTAGTGTTCCCGGAACAATGGCATCGTATGTTGGCAGTAATAACGGCTTGGGGACTTCGGGCGGCCCAAGATTTGTTTACGAACTCATTATTGCATCGGATTCCTCGGTAAATTTTGCCAATTATATACAATATTATGATGCGAACAATGTCCCGCATATTGGATTTGTGGCTGCAGTGCATTCTGGTGCAGATGCTGCAGCGGGTGCCAATAATATCTGGTCACATCGATGGTCTTTTAAAGTGTGGTCCGGCTCTGCTTATACAACTAATGATACCGACCCTGTCTCCGGTAAAAAAGTTATAATTGATGGCGATTATGCAATTCAGCCC
>JACPGF010000129.1:0-17830 GCA_016182615.1 Ignavibacteriales bacterium | reverse complement strand
AATGAAGGGCGCAAGCAATAGTGGCGGTGCCTTAATTGATATCGGTGTTTTCGCACATGAGTTTGGACACATTTTCGGTTTGCCGGATTTGTACGATACTGATAATACCTCGGAAGGCATAGGAAACTGGTGCTTGATGGCCGGAGGCGCATACGGAGGCAATGGACAGAGTGCACAGTCACCGTCACACATGAGTGCATGGTGCAAACAAGCGCTTGGCTGGGTTATACCGAAGGTAATAGACTCGTTACGGACAAATTTTTCCATCAGTCCATCTGAATCTTCACCGGATGTTCTTAAGATCTGGAAACATGGGGCGGCAACCTCGAAAGAGTATTTCCTGATAGAGAATAGGCAGCTTGTCAGCTTTGACCAGTATCTACCTCAAGACGGAGTGTTAATTTACCATGTCGATGATAACGTTGGCAGTAATACAAATGAAAATCATTACAAGGTCGATGTTGAACAAGCCGACGGGAGAAGGGATTTAAACCGGAAGATTAACCGCGGTGATGCCGGTGACCCTTTCCCCGGAATAACAAATAACAAGTATTGGGGTGTAAATACAAATCCAAATAGCAATTCATATTCAGCTGGATCGACATATATTTTTTTGAAGAATATTACCAAATCCGGTGATAAATATATTTTTGATATTGATAACGGCACTGAACCAAATTTGGCAATTAATGCTGTAGCAGCAGCCGAGACTGGTATGCAAAACGGCCGGGTTGAACCCGGGGAGACCGGATCGGTTATGTTGACAGCAACAAATCTTGGCGCTTCAGGATATGATTCAAATATGGTTAGGATTCGTTTCTCCGATACCTCAATTGTTATTCTAAAGCCTCTGCTCAAATTTTCTTTAACAGCAGGGCAGAGCACAATTATTAGATTTGATTCTGTTTTCCGCGTTCCTGATGTATTTGTTCCGCGAATGGTTTATTTACACTACTCGGCAAACAGTGGCCGGAATATGTTTTCCGATAGTGTAAAACTTGTTATTGGGATTCCAAAGACTATTATAATATCTGTGGCTGAAAAACCCGAATTTGGCGCGTATTATGCCGGGTCGCTTGATTCCCATTCGGTTTTCTATGAAGAGGTTTTCAACAACGAAGTACTTTTTTTATCCCAAAGGAACACGGTTATTATCCTGAGCGGTAAAAACAAGGATACATTATTTGCTGCAAACGAGATTGACTCATTAGCAGCATTTGTAGAGAATGGTGGTAAGCTATTGCTCTCGGGGCAAAACATCGGTGAATTTCTGCACCTTAAATTCCCTGATTTTTTGCATAGTATTGTCGGTGTGAATTGGATTAAAAACGAATGGGTATTTGCACGCACTGCATACAAAGTTGCTAATGATTTCATGGGGGAAAAACTTATCCGCCTGAAATTTTTTGGTGGCGATGGGGCTTCGAACGAAACCACCCCGGATGTATTTTATCCTGTCAGTTCGGCATTTCACCCGTCACTTTCATACCGAACCGATTCTGTTGAGTGCGCGGGTGGGTGGATAAAAAATAACAAGGGTGGAAAAGTTTTTATTCTCGGGTTTGGCTTCGAAAGCATCAATAACAACGAGTCTGCCATTACCCGTAATCAGACGATGGGACACATACTCGACTGGTTTAATGGAATAACCACTCTCGATAAACCGGTGACTTCGGAAACTGATTTTCATGTTTTCCAGAATTATCCTAACCCGTTTAATCCATCAACCACTATAATGTTTACCATTGCCGAACGCAGCGATGTTGTTGTCTCCGTCTATAATAGTCTTGGACAAGTGGTTGTTCGATTTACAGAATGGTCTCACGGTTTTTGTATCAAAGGTTTCGAAATAAAAGTGCTGAGTAACTCATCTATTTAGGAAATGAATGGTAACAATAAATAGCACCTGATGTATTATCTGCTTTTGCCGGATATTCTTGAAGATATCTCTAATAGAAACGAAAACTGTGCGTTTCGGATGGTTTCCTTGTACTAATCGGTTCAGCATAAAATTCGCTGTTGCCCCATCGTTATTGTAATTAATTGACTGTCCAAATTTTTCAGCCGTTTAATTCATTTTTTGAACTGCATTTTCCTTAATTTTACACGACACAATTTTTACATTTTTTAAGGAAGGCTTCTCTATGACACAAGAGAAAAACCAACCGGAAAACACACCTTTCGATGACTCGAAGTATGCGATGGAGACACATCTCATATATGGAAAAGTCGTCAGTACAAAGTGGGACTATTCACATCATGTTGTTGCACCCCTAACCTCGTCGGTTATATTCCGCTTAAACTCTGCCGAAAGGGGAGCAGAAGGGTTTACCGAATTTGCACATACCCCCGCGGTCGGTACGGAGAATGCACCTATTTATATTTACGACCGATTAGGCGAACCAAACAAAGATATGCTTGAAGAAAACCTGGCGTACATTGAAAAAGGGGAAACCGCGGTAACCTTTTCAACAGGAATGGGTGCAATATCAGGGATACTGGCAGTTCTGACAAAATCCGGAGATGAGATTGTTGCACACAAATCGCTTTACGGTTGTACCTATTCATTATTGAATTTTTGGTACCCGCGTTACAATATCCTTACCCGCCACGTGGATATGACCGTATTGGAAAATATCAGGGCTGCAATAACCCCACGAACCCGGGTTGTCTATTTCGAATCTCCTTCAAACCCAACTTTGGATATAATGGATATTCCAGCGATTCGGGTATTGGTGGATGAGTTTAATACAGACAGATCCGAATCAGAAAAAATTCACATTGTTGTTGATAATACTTTTGCAACTCCATATTGCCAAAGACCGCTGGAATTGGGTGCGCATTTCGTTTTGCACTCACTTACAAAAGGAATAGGCGGTTTTGGTACAGATATGGGTGGTGTGGTAATCGGGAAAAAGCACTACCGCGATATGCTGCTTATGGTACGGAAAGATTTTGGCGCAGTACTCGGTGCAAAAGCCGCTTGGACGGTTATGACCTACGGTTTACCAACCCTGCATTTACGCATTAGCAGACAGGTTGCCAACGCGCAAAAAATAGCCGAGTTTCTGGAAAAACACCCCAAAGTCGAGTATGTAAACTATCCCGGTTTGCCGGGTCATAAATTTCATGAGATTGCAAAGCGGGAAATGATAGATTTTAATGGTAATTTTGCTCCCGGCAGTCTTATCTTTTTTGTGGTAAAAGGCAAAGACCTGGAGGCAATGAAAGAAAATGGCCGACGGGTAATGAATTTTGCCGCGGATAATGCTTACACGTTGACCCTTGCAGTAAGCCTTGGCCACACGAGAACTTTGGTCGAGCATCCTGCGTCGATGACGCATTCGGCAATGCCTGCCAGGGAGTTGCTCGATGCCGGAATCCATCCCGGCGGCATCCGCCTTGCAATAGGCCTTGAGCATCCGGATGATCTGATTATGGATCTCGAAAAATGTCTATCAGTAATTTAACTAATAATTTGAAGTATATATGAAACAGATACCAACAATTGAGGTGCCTAACGATGGTACCGTTCAGGAAATGGTGCTTCGTGTTACACGAACCTATGCCACCAAATTAGCCTTGGAAGATTTGTTGCAGACACCCGTACCCTCCGTGAATTATACACAATTGCTCGACTATATCCTGCGTTTCGGCTCCGCATTACGCAAGTTAGGTGTGCAGCCAGGTGCTCACGTGGCTCTTATTGGAGAAAACCGGGTTCAATGGGGTATCAGTTATCTTACCGCAATGGTTTTTAATTATGTTATCGTACCAGTTGATAAAAACCTGACGCAAAACGAGGTCTTTAACATTGCACATGAATCCGATTCTGAAGTGCTTATCTTTAGTGATACCTATTCTGGTCTTGCCTCCGAAGCAAAAATGGTGTTGAAAAAAGTTAAATGGTATATCAACATGGATTTAAAGTCATCAACTGATGAGTATCTCTCCATGCCGCAATTACTTTCGGAGAACCATCCTGAGGATATCGGGAAACTTCCCAGAATTGATCCTGATGCACCCGCTGAAATTATTTTCACATCAGGTTCTTTAGGCAGAGCAAAGGGAGTAATGCTGAGCCAGAAAAATTTGGCTTTCAATCTGGTAAGTATGCGGAAGTACCTGATGATTTATCCCGGGGATAAATTTTTATCTGTGCTTCCGATTCATCACACGTACGAGTGTACTTGCGGTTTCTTGTGCCCGTTGTTTAGCGGTGCATCCGTTCACTATGCACGGTCTCTTAAAACCATAACCGATGACATGCAAAAAGTAAAACCAACAATGATGCTTGGTGTGCCTTTACTTTATGAGAAAATGTTCCGGCGGATTTACAAATCAATCAATGCCGATAAAACAAAAGCAAAACTTATTAAACCACTTATCAAGATTACTGATGTTGCCGGACTAATTGGATGGAAAAGCCTGAAAGCCAAAGTATTTAAAGAATTACATGAGCGGTTTGGCGGCTCAATCCGGATTTTTATTGTTGGTGGTGCCGCACCGGATCCGGTAGTTGCAAAAGGATTGCGTGATTTCGGATTCCAGTTTATTCAAGGATATGGCTTAACCGAAACGGCACCGATTCTTGCTTTGAACCGCCTGGAAGCATTTAAAGACAACGCTGCCGGACTCCCATTGCCGGGGCTTGAAGTTAAAATAGACTCACCGGATGAAAATGGTATTGGTGAAATTATCGCAAAAGGCCCAAGTGTTATGCTGGGATATTATAAAAATGCCGAGCAGACACAAAAAACGATAATTAATGGTTGGTTTTATACCGGAGATTTGGGATATTTTGACAGTGATGGATTTTTACATATCAGCGGACGGAAGAAAAACGTTATTATCACGAAAAATGGTAAAAATGTTTTCCCGGAAGAAATTGAAGATTTATTACATCAGACTGCATTTATTCTTGAGTCTGTTGTGTATGCCGACACCAATTTGAAAGATAATGAAGTTATTGCGGCTCTTATTGTTCCCGATTCGGAAGCCTTCATAGAGTATTCTGAAGCGAACAGTAAGCCTATAACGCAGGAACTTATTAAACAAATCATTCAAAAGGCAATCGACGAGGTGAACACACAGCTTCCTTCATTCAAGCGTATCCAAAAATTTGTGATACATGAAAAGGAATTTGAAAAAACCACGACACAAAAAATTAAACGGTTCCTTGTTAAAACGTAATTAAGTATTTCCGATAAAAAACTAAGAGAGTGCCATGAAAATTGGAATCCCAAAAGAAACACGGTTCGAAGAGAGAAGGGTTGCACTGGCTCCTGCTGGTGTTGATAGCTTAATCAGGGCTGGTCATACTGTTTTTATTCAAAAATCCGCCGGAGAAGGCAGTCATTTTCCCGATGCGGAATATGAAAAAATAGGCGCGAAAGTCGTCTATACACCCGATGAAGTATATCAACGCTCGGATATGGTGGTTAAAGTTAACAGGATTACCGAAGATGAAAGTATGCTTATCCGCGAAAACCAAACGATTTTTTCGTTTTTGCATTTAGCAATCAGCGAAAGAAAAGTATTGTCACAATTGTTGGAAAAGAAAGTGACAGCAATAGGCTATGAACTGATTGAACAGGATGGATATTTACCCGTCCTTCATTCGATGAGTGAAATTGCAGGCCAAGTGTCTATTCAGGTGGCTGAGCAACTGCTTGAGTCAAGAACACAAATAAGCAGGGGTTTATTAATGGGTGGTATATCCGGAGTGGCTCCTGCGGCTGTTGTTATCCTTGGTGCAGGAGTTGTTGGAACCATGGCTGCAAAGGCCGCGGTTGGCCGCGGGGCTTCGGTAATTGTGCTTGACCGCGATTTGAACCGGTTGAGAAATATTGACGCGACTTTCCCGAAAAAGATTACAACCGTTATGGCAAATCCCTATACCATTAGCCGCGGCGTTAAATTTGCTGATGTGCTGATTGGTTCTGTGCTTATCAAAGCAGAAAAGACGCCGCATGTAGTTACCGAGGATATGGTAAAAACAATGAAAAAGGGTGCTGTCCTTATCGACGTTTCAATTGATCAGGGTGGCTGTATCGAAACAAGCAGGCCAACCTCAATATCGGACCCGACTTTCATCATGCATAATGTTATTCATTATTGTGTCCCTAATATGCCTGCGCTTGTTGCACGTACCGCATCGTATGGCCTTACAAATGCTGCAATGCCATATATTCAAAAAATTGCCGATTCCGGTTTAGCCCATGCATTAGTTGATGACACGGGTCTTGCGCAAGGTGTCTGTACGTATGGTGGATACTGCTCCAAAGAGGTTATAGCGGAAACATTTAATGTTGAATACCGCCGTGTTCATATTTTTTCAACCAATTAACGAGTTTTAAGCCATGACGACAGAAATGACGACAAAAGTAAATTATGCTTCCAATATTCTCAAGAACTATTCATCTAAGGTTGTAAGTGCAGATCAAGCTGTCAGTATCATCAAATCGGGTGATAAGGTTCTCGTTCATTCGAATTGTGCGATACCGGCAAAACTGGTAAATGCTCTGGTTGCTAAACGGGATCGCTTGGAGAATGTTGAGATTCTGCATGTTTTAGCGGTAGGCCCGCTGCCATACCTTGAACCGGGAATGGAAAAACATTTCAGGCACCGTTCATTTTTCATGGGAGCAAATGTGCGCCCCGCGGTTAATGAAGGCCGTGCAGACTTTACCCCCATCTATTTATACGAGTATCCCTTGTTGTTTTCGAGAGGGATCATAAAACCAAATATTGCACTTATTCATGTATCACCCCCGGATGAACATGGGTTTTGCAGCTATGGTGTTGAAGTAGGTATTACCAAAACACCCGCGGAAAAAGCTGATACTATTATTGCTCAAGTTAATCCTAACATGCCGCGTGCGCTTGGGGATAGTTTCATTCATATTAACCGCATTAAATATATTGTTGAAACCGATGAACCAATACTTGAACTGCCGCAGGGCGAAGGCAGCATGTCGGCGGAACAAGAAGATATTTACAGCCGTATCGGTATGTACATTGCCGAAATGATTGAGGATGGTTCTACCATGCAAATGGGTATTGGAGTTATTCCCGATTCTGTCTTGAAATTTTTAGGTACAAAGAAAGATCTCGGTATTCACTCTGAAATGTTTTCCGATGGAATTGTGTCTTTAGTTGAACGTGGCATCATCACGAATGCTAGAAAAACTCTGCACCCGGGAAAAATGATTGCCGGTTTCGTTCTTGGTTCACGCAGGCTCTACGATTTTATTGACAATAACCCAATGATTGAATTTCATCCGCAGGAATATGTCAACGATCCGTTCGTTATTGCACAAAACAAAAAAATGGTTGCAATCAATTCGGCTATTGAAGTTGACATTACCGGGCAGGTTTGTTCCGATTCAATCGGTTCCCGTCTTTTTAGTGGTTTCGGCGGGCAGGTTGATTTTATCCGCGGGGCTTCACGGTCTGAGGGTGGTAAACCCATTATTGCATTACCGGCAACTACAAAAGACGGAAATATCTCCAGAATAGTTAATCATCTAAAGCCCGGTGCAGGTGTTGTTACAAACCGTGCCGATGTGCATTACGTGGTATCAGAGTATGGGGTTGCAGATTTGTTCGGAAAATGTATCCGTGAACGGGTTACCGCGCTTATTAAAATAGCGCATCCTAAATTCAGGGATGAATTGGCAGCATACGCAAAAAAGAACAACTATTTATAAAAATGGTTGGTGTTTTTGGTGACATACATGGATGTTATTATACACTGTTGCAGCTCTATAAATTAGTTCGAGATAAATATGGTGATATACAACTATATGCATCCGGCGACCTTGTGGATAGGGGAAACCATCCGGTTGAGGTAATCGAATTTATCATGAGTGAAAATGTGAAACCGGTTCTTGGAAACCACGAGTGTATGTTCTATTATTCATTTGAGTTTCCCAATCATCCCTACAGGGATGTTTGGGCCTCAAATGGTAATTTTAAAACACTTAATAGTTATTCTGAACATCCTGAACTATTGCAAAAGCATATTACCTACTTCAAAAATCTTCCGCTTTTTTATCGATTACCCGACTGCTTTATCAGCCATGCAGGTATATCGGTTTTACTTCAGCCAAAAATGCACAACACCAGCCAATGGAATGAGGCCGATTGGGAAGAATTCATCAACAATCACATGAGTGAGGAGATAGGCGTAATATGGAACAGAACCTCATTGATGAATTGCGGCTTTTTGCAGGTTGTCGGGCACACAAAACACCGTTCCGCGTATTTTGACCAGAAAACAATGGCATTATACTCGGATACCGGAGCTTATACCGGTAATAAACTAAGTTGTGTTATTGTCGATAAAAATACCCATGTCGATACACTTTCATTTCCAACCGTACCTAAAGACATTTTGTTTTCGCGGGCATAGGATGCTTTTAACGCAGCAGTATCCTTTTTTGTAATAAAAATTGCCAAATGCAAAAAAACAGGCTTAAAAAGGGGGTTAAATTATCCCTTCCCGCAGACAGGTGCCACATTACAAAAAATAGGCTCTGAAAAATTGTGAGATTTAGCTGAAGCACATTTAACTTGGTGCATTTCTCCCCAGTTGAAGAGGCACTGTTAAAACCCCTTGTCAAGCATTTTTATTCTTCGATATTAGCTCAAAAACGAAATATTTTTTCAAAAATTTTGAGTTTTAACATAGCCTCTGAAACTGGTGGCAATTCAATAAATCGCCATTTCAGCAGCCAATAATACGGCTATTTTAAAATTTCGCACGGTTTCAACCCACCGCCTCCCGAGGGAGGTAAAGTGTCAACTTAAGGTTTTCGACTTCTTAGAACTTCCTTTTTACTGCAAAGCCCTCACTTCTAAATCTCCTCTCCCAAAGGGCGAGGAGACTTAAAACCCGCGTCATCGGCGGCTCTTCCGGTTCCCTCTCCTTTTGGGAGAGGGTTAGGGTGAGGGCTGTTTTTAGTGTAAAAACAAACATTTTACCATTAAGTTGACAGCATTGGTTTCAATCGGGGGATAGAATATTTATAAGAAAAAATGGCTTAAGCCACTTCATTCTACAATTACTGAATTCGTGAATGTTTTTACTGAGGGCTCCGCATTAGCAATATTTTTTACTCACAAAAAACAAAATGTAGAATTGCCGGTACAAAACGTAGTAGAGCCCAATATATCCCATGACCCGCAAGAGCTTTCAGGTCATAAAAAGATAGGTGCATAAAAATTGTACTTTGCATGCAGGTGATAAATGCTTATTTTTGATGTGAAAACTACTAATTTCAATAACTATTCATAGGAATTATATAGAGACTTAGCTACAAATTGTCTTGGGAATGCTCTGTGCCGTTCTCATCATTATTTATTGTCATTTCAGGGCCATTATTATCAGACGTAGTCGTTCTATTTTCGTTAAAAACGTTAATTCCGTTTTAATAGTTATTGTTTTACTGCTCCTTATTGCAGTATCTCCGGGCTTTATTATGCCAGAAAAGCATACTTGCTCAGAAGCAGAATGGTTGGTTGCATTGGTTCAGTATCAAAAAATGCAACTTTCGCAGCCCGGTAAGCACTTACCGTCTCCCGGTAATCAAGAAGACAAGCAGTTTTCTGCTGAATCTTTTAATGATTTGATGAATGGTTTTTTACCGGAAGGGGATTCCACATTAGGAACCACCAATGTTCCCATTGTTTCTGATTCAATCAGTACCGGTTCGGCAATTATTCCCAAAGACTCTATTCTTGTTGGTACAAGTAAGGTTGCACAAGATTCAATACCACTAATACCGGTAACGAGTGTTCTATCGGATTCATTGATTAAACCTGATTTAACCGTAGCTGATTCACTGAAAGATACAACCTGGGATTCTGCCCATTTTTTAACAAAAGATACCCTTAAAACTGCTCTAAAGATCAAATTAACAAAAAAAGACTCTCTCCGCATTTTGGATTCATTACAGTTAGATTCAATGAAATATGATTCAACTGCGCGTATGGCACATTTGAAGTATAAAAGAAAAGACTCTCCTGTTCTCCCGTTCACAGTCAGAAAACAATCCAAGTTCTTTACAGAGCCAAATAACAGAGTCAGAACATTTAAAATAGATTCAACCGGTAAATATGTAACTATGCAGGAAAAAATCGGTGAACAGAATGTGAAGTATCCTGTTAAAATACCAATTGATGAATTTCTTGCCTTAAAAATAAAATCGAAAGAACAGGAAACCTGGGATGAAATAGGCTACAAGTATGAATTGAAGAGCAGCAAAAAAGATCTTTCTAATCTATTAAAAGATATAACCGATTTTGAAATCCCCCTGCCAAGCGTTGGCGTGCTCAGTATATTCGGTGCCCCAAAAATCAGTTTGCGGATCAATGGTTCAGTTGACATACACGGGGCCTGGAGGAATGAAACCACCGAAGGAGTGACAGCCTCCCGTTTAGGAAATACCCGTAACGAACCGGATTTCCGCCAACAGGTGCAGGTAAATGTCAGCGGCACAATTGGTGATAAATTACAAATTGACGCAGATTGGAATACCGAGCGTACTTTTGAATACGAAAACCAGCTAAAAATTAAATATACCGGTTACGAAGATGAAATAGTGCAAAGTGTTGAAGCAGGTAACGTTTCACTGCAAACGGCGCCGTTGGTCGGCGGCAGCGAGGCTTTGTTCGGTATAAAGGCAGCATTTAAACTGGGTCCGCTTAATCTGACAACTATTGCCTCGCAGAAAAAAGGGGAAGTTAAGGAAAAGACACTTTCCGGCGGTTCCTCTTCAGCAGATTTCTCCGTTCGTACTTATAATTATTCTCGGAATCACTTTTTTCTTGATGCAGTATATGCTGACACTTCTGAAAATCTGAATATTTTTTATAATTATCACGGTAATCCTACACCGCTTGTTAATAGCGAGTATATCGTTAAAGATATCGAAGTGTGGAAATCGGTAAACCAGCAAACAACTAATTTGCAGGAACGTTCGGCAAACGCATTTATTAACTTGCCTGCCCGGGGGGCAAACAACTCATACGATGATGAACTAAGAAAGGTAAAGGATGGCGTGCCTGGCGAAAGTTTCAGCGGCCGTTTTCTTCCATTGGTAAAGGATCAGGATTATATTTTGCACAAAGAGACTGGGTATATTTCTTTTAAGACCAGTTTACAGGAAACTGATGTAATTGCTGTTGCTTATCAGTTTGAAAATACACAACCCGGAACTGAAGATGACAATTTCTATGGGGAATTTATTAAAACGCAGACCGATTCGGCCAAGCGTTTGATATTGAAACTTATTAAACCGGCGAACCTGCAGCCAACGAATACTCAGGCATGGAACCTGATGTTGAAGAACATCTATCCGATTGGTGTTAGAAATATAAAAAAAGAAGGCTTCCAGTTAGATATTAAGTATGAAACACCCGGTGAACCGGTTTCCATTTTAGGTGAGGCTAAACTCCTTAGTGCATTCGGTTTGGATTTGACCAATACCGACGTCGGCGGCGGCGGTCCTGACGGTGTGTTTGATTTTAAGGCAGGACAGACTATTCTGCCGGAAACCGGGGAACTTATTTTCCCGAAATTACAGCCCTTCGGTGCCAGCATCCCGAAAAACTTGCCGCAGTATGATTCGCTGAGGTATATGGAAATTTACAATAATACCGTTACTCAGGCTCAACAGGATAAAAACAGGGATAAATTTATTATCACCGGTAAATCAACCGGTGAAGCGAGTTCATCGTATCAGTTGGGATTTAATATTGTTGAGAACTCCGTAAAAGTAATTCTCAATGGAAGAGAATTAACCTCTGGAGTCGATTATGCAGTTGACTATACCATGGGCTCCTTAACCATTCGGAATGAGGCTGCATTAGTGCCCGGTGCAAACCTTAAGATTACTTTCGAAGAAAATGATTTGTTCCAGTTAGCATCTAAAACCTTATTTGGTATGCGTGGTATGTTTGATATTTCGCGTAATACAAAACTTGGTTTTTCTTTGCTTACTTTATCGCAGCAAACCCTTAGTGACAAGGTACGTATTGGTGAAGAACCGCTTTCGAACACTATTTATGGGCTCGATTTTTCGACACAGCATGACCTGCCGTTTTTAACACGGTATCTCGATAAACTCTATTCAACCCGTGAACCATCATCAATTACATTCCGTGGTGAAGCCGCTTTAATGAATCCTGATCCGAACACGAAGAAAAGTACCGTGCAGAGTGATAACGGTGAAAGTATCGCGTATATCGATGATTTCGAGGGAAGTAAAAGGATTATTCCGGTAGGTATAAGTTACACACAGTGGAAAGATGCCAGTCCCCCGATTGACTCAGCAGGCCGCAGTATGCGTTTACAGATGGATTACAAAGCCAAGGCATTTTGGTACAATATTCTGCCCTCAACTGTTCAAGTTAAAAAGATATGGCCGAAAAAAACCGTTGCCACAGGCGAGGATATGGTAACTGTCCTTGACTTCTTTTATAATCCGGCAAAAGTTGGTACATATAACTATGATCCAAAAATTGCTGATGACCCGCGTAAAAACTGGGGCGGTATGATGAAGCAGTTAAGCTCGACAGCGAATAATTTGGTTGATGAAAACATCGAATTTATCGAATTCTGGGCTTTAGTTGATAAAGCTCCCGCTGATGCAAAACTCTATCTCGATTTAGGAAGAATTAGTGAGGACGTTATTCCGGACGGAGAATGGAACCGGGAAGATAAAAACGGAAACGATCTTATTGATGAAGGAGAAGATAACGGTCTTGATGGAATAAATAATGCCGAAGAAGCAACTGCACATCCCGGAAAAACAGGACCCGATCCCGGAGGGGATGATTTTAGTTATACAAGTTCAAACTCCGAAGATCCATCAAGATATGAATTGATTAACGGCACAGAAGGAAACGCTGCCTTAACCGATGTTGGACGGTTCCCCGATTCGGAAGATTTAAACCGTAACTATGTATTGGATAATGTTAACTCGTTTTTTAGATATACCATTCCACTGAGTACGGATGCAGCGGTTAACCCTTATTTGGCGGGTGGAAGTGCTGAGACCGGCTGGTTCCTTTATCGGATTCCTTTAAAAGCGTTTACTAATACGGTTGCCAGCCCAAGCCTTTCTGTAGTTGAGACTA
Organism: Ignavibacteriales bacterium; assembly: GCA_016182615.1. Lineage (GTDB taxonomy): Bacteria > Bacteroidota > Ignavibacteria > Ignavibacteriales > Ignavibacteriaceae > JACPGF01. Next base: position 4,684 of record JACPGF010000129.1, on the reverse strand, counting down.
TCAGAATGTTTGTTACAGATGTTACCGATACCGTACATATAAAATTCGCTGAGTTTAATCTTGTTGGAAATCAATGGCAAAGGCTGTCAAAGGCTGATTCAGCAGTATTAAATCTTTCGGTTGTAAACGTTGAAGATAACCCGGATTATGTCAGTCCCGGCGGTGTTGACCGTGAACGGGACAGAAGCCGTCCTGATCAATCGATATTAAAGAATGAACAATCATTGAATCTTGAAATTTCCAATCTCAAGAGCGGGCAGTCAACACAAGCAATTAAATATCTTGCCCGGCCGATAGATTTGTTCAATTACTCGCAGATGAAAATTTTTATACACACCAGTCCGCAGCAGGGACCGGGAAGTATCTCATTTTATCAGGATGCCAATAATTATAATGCCGAAGTTTTCTTCAGGTTCGGTACTGATAGTTCACATTATTACGAGTACAGGCAGCCGGTGAGAGAAAACCCGGCAGACAATAACTGGAACGAGATGAAAGTCGTTTTCAGTGAACTGACAGCCTTGAAGCAGGGTAGGGAAAAAATAGATTCTATTTACAGGGTGCTCGTCCCGGGAATGGATAATCATTATTATATCGTCCGTGGAAATCCGGCATTAACTCAGATAAAGTATCTGGCAGTTGGTATTGCGCACAAGATAAATGCTGCGTGTTATCGGGGCAGATGATACAAAGGGCTGGGCTTATACCGGATCGCTTGCATTAAAACTTGCTGATCTGATAACGATGAATTATAATTACAGCAGGACTGACCCCTACTTCCACAGGTTGTCAGAACGTTTTGGTTCACGTAATGAATCGATAAACTGGGGTTTTTCCGCTGATATGGACTTTGTAAAGTTTCTGCCTTTCGATAAACAGGAAAGCCAGTTGAAACTCAGTTATTCCCACACGGAAAATGTCGGGAAACCATTGTATTTGCCCGGTACTGATGTGAAAGTTACCGAGGCCGCTGAATTAGAAAAGCAAAAGCTGATGGCAAAAGGTAATTCTGCACAAATCGCCGAAGCTGCTTCGCAAGCTATTATAACCGAATCACAGACTATTAATACTTCTGATTCATGGGCTTTACCGTCTATTAAATTAAAAATCCCCACTAATCACTGGTTAGTAAGGGACACATGGAATAGTCTGTCCTTCGGATTTAATTACAACCGGTCACAAGGGCGAAATCCTTCGGTAAGCAATACACAACAATGGTTGTGGAACGCGAATATGGCGTATAATCTTAATATCAGTTCCGATTACTTCGTCGATGTCAGCACATTACCATTTTTTAGTACCATTTTCAGCTTCTTGCCCGATTACAAGGGGTATAAGGTTTATTACACACCGCAGTCAATAACATACAATATGGCTGCAAGACGTTCACGTTTAATTACTTCGTACCGGAAAACGCTCACTTCATCAGAACGAAGTGATATTTCGCGTGATTTTGGCGCTACCCGTGGTGCAACCATGAACTGGAAGGTAACCGAAAACGGTTTACTTAACCTTTCGGTTAGTTACAGTTTTGATTTTGCTTCAACACTGACCTATCTCGAGTTGGACGACTTTAAAATGCAAAAATCGAGCAGTACGATTTTTAATGAAATTTTTACCGGTGCTTTTTTTGGCCGCGATTTGAATTATAATCAGAATTTTGAGCTTCGCGCGGCACCAAAACTGCCTTCGTTCTGGGATATTGGAAAAAATATTACATTAACCACGGGTTACAGTGCAAGGTATCAATGGACAAATGACCCGTTGCAACCCGATCTCGGACGCTCTGTAGGTGTGGCTAACAGAAGTAATCTTGGATTCACTATCCGCTGGAAGAATATGTTTGAGCAATTACTTCCCGAGCAGTCAGATGGAGCCCAAGGTGTTCGTGGAATACCCGGCCAGCCGCCGTTACAACAATTGCCGGGTGATTCATCCGTTGTTGTTGATACGGCAAGAGGAATACGGAAATACCTGACGATAAACAATGCTTTGAAAGTATTACGCAATCTTGCACACTCGATATTCGTGGATTACGATAACATCCGTGTTAATTTTTCAAATGACAATACATACTCTTCTTCAGGAATTCTTGGTTCGGGTTCCGGTTTTAAAAATTTCTGGGGATTAGTCACCCGTACAAATGAAGGACCATCAAGAAGCTATATGCTTGGTTTAAGCGGTGACGCGGGTCCCCGTGCAAGAAAGGGTAACCTTTCGGACAACATATCTATGCGGAATAGCGTCGATCTGAGTACCTCAAAACCACTTTGGGAAGGAGCAAGGATTGACCTCACTTGGAAAGTGGGTTGGTCGGTTAACAAATCCACCAGTTTTCAAACTGATTCGCTCGGTAATTCCCGGATTACCAGTACCAATCAATCAGGCTCTATTAACAGGTCATTTTTCTCCATACCGCCTTGGTCAGTGTTTTCTGTATTTAACAGCAGCTTAAAACGGGTAAATGAACTGCAAACCGAATCGAATAAAAGCCTCAATGATGCTTTTGTCGAGGGGTGCGAGTCATTCAGTTGGTTTAACCGGGTTGGTTTTCTGCAGGATATCGGTAAGTATATGCCGCGCCCGAACTGGAGAATCAGTTGGGACGGTTTAGAGAAATTCTTCCCGTTCAAGAATTACACGAAACGTGTCAGCTTCGATCATTCATACGCGGCTGATTATAATGAAGGATTCAAGTTTGACCAGAATGGTAAACAGGAAACTACTTCGCAGAGGATAACGTTCGGCTTCCAGCCGTTAATCGGGTTAAACATTACTTTTAACGATTTGTGGTCGGGAAATTTTGGCGGCAACGTTAAATATTCAACAAGATCCAGTTACGATTTAAGCCCGACCAATAAAAATATCTCTGAAGATTTTTCAAAGGATATTGGTGTTACCATCAATTTCACCAAAAGCGGATTTGAAATACCGTTATTCGGTCTTTCATTAAATAATGATTTTGAGTTTTCGTTCTCTTATACCAATACAAAGAACTCAACGGTTCTATATAACATGGCTCAGTTTGATGAAAAAGGCGTACCGCAGAATGGAACCGTCCGCACCTCGCTTGAGCCGCGTGTTAAATACGTTATGAGTTCCAGAGTTACACTGTCTATTTTCTATAAAAGATCAAGCACCAAGCCTGAAGGGGCAGCACGGATACCGCCGACAACAACTAATGAAGCCGGTTTGGATGTAAGGATATCTATTCAATAATTTTAGCAATTATAAAAAGCAAAAGGATATACGTATGGTACCATCAATTTTTTTACAACGGTTCCTTTTGCTTTTTTTATTGTTCTCAATTCATCTTTCCTCTCAGTCTTTGCATAGTGAAGCGGAAAGCAGGCGGATACTTGATTCCCTGACCCATTGTTCTTTTTTCGATACCGCGAGCGTATCAGTCTCAGTTTTTAATCCGGTTACGGGAAAATCGCTGTACGGTTACAACGAAAATAAACTCTTCCACCCTGCATCGAATATGAAAATATTCACTTCCGCGGCCGCACTGGTTTATCTCGGTCCCGACTATAGTTTTAATACGAATGTATTTGCTGATAATGTTACTTCCTCCGGTGTTTTGCAAGGGCTCTGGATTAAAGGTTGCGGTGATCCGGATTTTTCCGTGGCAGATATTGATAGTCTTATCAGGCAATTGCAACTTGCTGGCATAAAAAAAATCGAAGGGCAAATAACCGGAGATGTTTCATTGCTTGATACGGTAATCTGGGGTAATGGATGGATGTGGGATGATGCTTCTTCAACTGATGCTCCTTTTATGACACCGCTGATTATCAATAAGAATGCCGTTACTATCAGAACCTATGTAAAAGAGGGGAAAGTAGTAAGCGAGTTAGACCCTTATGCTTCATACCTGAAAGTATGGCAGGATATAGCAATTGATTCACTCCACAATTCTCGTTTACAGTTTGAAAACGGTTATCCTGCTTCAAGTGAACTATTAAAAGTTTATGGCCGTATCAATCCCCGCGACACAGTAAGTGAAACAATAAATGTTCTTGAACCTGCAAGATATTTTCTTGAATTATTCAAAGAACGCTGCAAAGCCGCGGGCATCGAAGTTGCCGGTGGGGTATCGTTTGGTAAAGTACCTGAAAAATTATCAATCATTGCATCAATTGCAAGGCCTCTCTCAGAAGTTTTAATCGATTTGAATAAGCAAAGCAGAAACCTGAGTGCAGAAATTGCTATGCGTCTGCTTGCAATTACACATAAAAAAGAAGGTATCCGTGATTATGATGGTCTGAAAATGATCGATTCATTAATTGTCGCCGCCGGCCTCCATCCTGAAGATTACCGTATTGCCGATGGTTCGGGACTCTCCCGGTACAATCTTGTCAGTTCGAAGCTTATTTCTTCCGTTCTTACTTATTTGTTCTATCAAAAGCCGGAGGCCTACTCCATTCTGCGCGATGTTTTTCCCTCGATGGGAATGGATGGTACTCTCAGGAAAAGAATGAAAAGTACAGCCCTGCAAGGTAATGTGTATGCTAAAACCGGCACTCTCAGTGGTGTTAGCTGCCTCTCAGGATACATTCACACTTCTTCCGGATCACCACTCATTTTCTCTATCATGATGCAGCACCACAACGGCAAACTGAACCGGTGCCTGCAGATACAACATGAAATACTGGGAGAGTTAATGAATAATGAATAATGA
>JACPGF010000140.1 GCA_016182615.1 Ignavibacteriales bacterium | reverse complement strand
TTTTGGTATTATCTTTTCATAGTTTTCTAATGCTCCGCATTATTAACATACGGGAGCACCTTTAAATTCCCAAAATGAGACACTTTTTAAACTTTTTTTTCTCCTCCTTATGCTCCGATTCCTTAAGTTGACACCATTGCCCGAAGGGCGGGGGAATCATTTTAGCGGCATTAACATTGCCTAAAAACGATTCCCCCGTCTCGCTAAAGCGATCCACCCCCTTTTCAAAAAGGGGGACTTCGGAAAAATACAGTCCTATTATTCTTAAGTTGACACCATTGGCTCTAAAGGCCGCCTTGCTGTAATTGCTTATTTAAGCAGCGTTAATTTTTTAGAGATTTGCATTTCGTTTACCTGAAGTTTGTATATATACATACCGCTTGCATATCCCGCGGCATTAAATACCGCTGAGTATGATCCCGGCTCCATATACCCATTAACCAAAGCAGCCACTTCACTTCCGAACAAGTCATAAATCTTTAAAGTAACATAGCCCTTTACCGGAACAGAATATCCAATACTGGTTGACGGGTTAAAGGGGTTCGGATAGTTCTGTGACAACTCAAAAGAATAGTTCTTGTTTTCTGAAGCAGCTTGCCCCCGTTTTTCTATTCCCATATCGTTGCTGACACAACTTACTTGTGAAGAATATCCCGAAGCATTATTATTTAAATCGACAGCGGTGATTTTATAATAAATTGTTGCTCCGGCCTCGCCGTTTGGCTGTGCCAGTGTGATAGTTGCATCAGTGTATGATGATGCGGTTGAACTGACCGAGGTAAGCAGCGCCCATGCAGCTGCACCGTACTTGCGGTAAATCTTGTACGTGTTAATATCAGGCTCGTTGTTCCTTGTCCAGCTTATCTGAGGGTGGTTGCCCGATGCTGTGGCTATCTGCATTCCCGTGGGTGCAAGAGGGGTGGCATCTATCGTCCGCAGCATAAATTTCTTGACATTATTAACCCTTTTTGTGTATACGGCAAATAAGTCGTTTGAGGTGGCTGTAATTGCAGAAGGCCCGTCAAGTGAAGATAATTCAGTTGCGGTATTCCAGTTTGAACCATCAAATGTCCGGTGGTATAACCTTATCCCTGCATAACTGTATAACAAGTTTACAACATTGTCTGTTGTTGTAACCGCGGTAGCAAGGCAATATACACTTGAATAAAGGCCAAGAAACACGGGAGAACTCCATGTGCTTCCATCGGCACTTCTGGTTTTAACATATAAATCGGAACGGTAGTTACCCCCGCCGGTTTCATATTTATTGTAAAAATCAAAAAGCGTGCTGCCTGAAACAAATAATTTCTCTCCCATGGATGCAGTATATACTTCCTGCGAACTTTGCCATGTACTATTGTATTTATCCCGGGCGTAAGTATAATTATGTACCAACGCAGGATCAGGATCGAAACTATTACCTTTGTTAAAACTGACATGGACACGGTTAGCAGACACTGCCACCGATGGAAACATGCCCGTCATATCAGTTTCATCGGATACATTCTGATAGTTGACCCATTCGCTTTGATTATTAAATAAGTAGTAGTAAGCCTCGTAATAATTGCTGAAACCGTTATTGTAGTCCCGTTGTGAATAAACAACATGAACACCATCATAACTCATTACCGCATCAATACCTGCACATGGGTTAGTGCTGAGGGCGAGTGAAGTCAAGGTGCTCCAGTTGGCTCCCGCGTCGGTAGTTTTTTTTATTTCGATGGTATTGCCGGTCTTGTACAGAGCAAATATTTTATCATTCGAGCCAACGATGTTCGGGTAATCACCTGATGTATTGAGTGTTGATGACCTTACGACACTGCCCTGTGCATCAAGCAGGTAGAATTTTATATTCCCGGTAGTTTGTTCCCGAATCAGGATATGGTTCCCGTTCCTGTTTGTAACCATATCAAGTTTATCATAGTAATCCGTAATAGGAATTGTAGTTGTAATTTCTGTTCCCCATTGGCAGAACAAAGCTGTACTTAACAACGCTATAAGCGCTAATAACTTTTTCATGAACTGTTTCCTTAAATTTATTTCAATAACATTGTTTTGATAGTTTTAGAGTAATTAACCGTACTCAGGCGGATAAAGTAAACTCCTGCCGGCTGCGTGTTGCCTTGCTGGTCTTTTCCGTCCCAGTCAATACTGTGCAGTCCTGCCATGAGTTCTTTGTTTGACAGCTCTTTAATTTCTTTCCCTAAAATATTATAAACACGTATCCGGACAGTTGCCCGTTCGGATAATTTGAATTTGATTCTTGTTGTTGGGTTAAACGGGTTCGGATAATTTTGGTACAATTCAGCACTTCCCAGTATGCGAGAAGTATAACCTGGTAAACCAACCAGATAATCAGGGGCAAAAATACGCGTGTAATATCTTCCAATTTCATTCGGGGGTTGCCCTTTTACCTGACTCATTGATATCAATAATTCATACTTTCCATCACCCGTAATATCATAAAGTGTTCCGCCGTAGTAATTGCCCCAATCAACAATTGGTTCAATCTTCTTCACAAAAAACACTTCGTAAGAATGATGCCCCGGTGAGCCATTGAACTTGAGAATCAGAAAGTGCCCATCGATACACAAACACAATTCTTCACGCCCGTCCTTGTCAACATCAAGTGAAAACAAGTTCCCTGCAAAGAACGAGAATACTCCAATCAGGTCTATTCTCCCGGCGGCAATGTATCCGCCTTGCCCGTCGGTCTCGTAACAGGTCAGCCTTGTTCTGCCTATGCCGTTCACGTACGTATCTCCGCCAACCCAAAATTCAGGCATGCCGTTACTGTCTATATCCTTTGTCGAGGTATGCAGGTACGCGTTCTTCGTTCCTGCCTCACCAAGCCACGTGTTCAGGTAGCCCGTTCCGGGCTTGTAACTAAGCACGTAAATCTTGCCGTGCACCGTTGCCTCTACAATATCATCGTAGCCGTCACCGTCAATATCGGCATGCGAGAAACCCGCGGCATACAAATCATCCTGCCTGAAGCCATACACCGAATCCATCCTGTTCGTTTCAGGGTTGTATTCTGCTATAACGGTGTAACCTGTTGTGAAAAGACTATAATAGAGGATGTCAGTTCTCCCATTTCTGTTATAATCTCCGTAAGTCGGATCATTTAGTTGTGTGCGGCAATAATAACCGAAGCTAAAGCTATTTGCATATCCCGCATTATTGTTCCGTTTATATATTGAGCACCAAGCGTAAGGTCCGGGTGGAGTACTGATAACTTCTTTATATCCATCACGGTCGATATCTGCGATGCCTTTCATTATAAGACTTGTATCGGAATAGGTAAACACTTTTCTGAAACTACTGTCGGATTTATTGTACTCAAATATTTTAATTCTGAGGCTGTCAAACGGAGTTTCATAATATTTTTCATCACCATAAATCTCAGGCAATCCATCTTTGTTTACATCGTCAATCCACGGAGCAGTTACCTCTGATGAGTGTACCGGCACTTCACGCCATAATTTGTACTTCTGGTAATACTGTAAAGTGTCTAATGCCATAAGGTCTATTACCGTGCTGTCAACTGCCGGCATACTCTTGGGTTCTTCGTAATCGCTTATATCCTTGTACCGTGTTTTCCCACTTGGATACTCTATCTTTATTATCCCATTGCCCTGCTCAGTAACGGTTATCTGCTTGTTCTGTTTCAGGCGTTGCAGTTTATCTTCGCGGATTTCTTGCGCGGAAATATGGATAAACGATGAACCAAATAACAGTAATGCAACAACAACTGATTTGTACATGTGTTTTTCTTTATTTTAGTTGGGAAAGAAATTTTTTCTGTCTTTTTCTTAAATAGTTTTCAGGA
>JACPGF010000139.1:2779-3228 GCA_016182615.1 Ignavibacteriales bacterium | reverse complement strand
TCAAGCTGGAATTAGAGCGGATCGTGAATGGCTTCGTTCTGAGATATGTATTAAGCTGGCTAATATTTGCCAGAGGAGCGCCTTCGGGTACCTTGAAAAATTCCACCGCATTTCCTCCAAGGTCAACATCGCCAATACAAAAATAAAACTCACAGTTATTTTTCCGGATAATCCCTTCCCTGCCGCCGGAAAGTTCAAAACTTGAACTTTTGCCCGGAGGGTAATAGCTTTGCAAATGAGAAGATGTTTTCAATCCATACGGAGCTGTGCCGCTGAGGAATAAGCTTGCATATGTAGTGGTGAAATCAATGGTGCTTGTACCGTTGCACAGTTGTACATCTTTACCGGAACTATTTAGCAAAGTTCTTGGTGTTATTTGCGCGTTATCCGTGAACTTTGTTATATATGTGCTGCCTGTTGATTCTGCCCAAGAGAACAGATACTTCGCC
>JACPGF010000139.1:0-2769 GCA_016182615.1 Ignavibacteriales bacterium | reverse complement strand
CCGAGTTGGAAATTTGCGGTGGATTGACATTTTCACCGAAGCCCCAATATCTCCAGTATCCGGGATCCTTGAATACAACTTTCTGCTCGTACGTGGGTGTACCATCCGCGCGAAGATCGATAACCTTTTGACCGACCCAGCACAATCTTGCCCCTTCACGAAAATGGACTATTGACGGGTTGTAGTTTTGGGTGTAACCTGAACCCGCGGAAATATATTGAATTGACTGCCAGTTTAGTTTCAATGTATCATTATCCGGGCTGCCATACGTGTAATAAACGGATTTAACACCGTTTAGTGTTTGCTCCCATGCAACATGAAAACGGTAAAAGTGCTGTGAACCATCATAATACCAGTCATATGAAACACATGGATGTGCAAGGGATTGATTACCGGGAGTTTGTACTACATCGTTAAATTCGTGCACGTTTATCGCGTAATTGTCCGGAACACTAACTATTAGATATGCATAAGACAGGCGCTGAGTACCAGACGATGGCCTGTTGAAAATCAGCAGCCCCTTCCCGCCGTTACCCCATGCAATTACCGGGTTTAACTCAGCACTGTATTGCGGATAGGTCAAAAAATACGTGTAGGTGTACTCCGAATTACAACCGCTTAGCGCTTCGTCAAATATTTTCATTTTCACTGTACAATCCGAAGCATTTTCAGACAGCCGTTCCTGATAGACAATTGCTACTGCCAAACCGTACTCATCGATTGACGGCGCTTTTGCTTCATACGTGTTTATTGGTGTTGCGTTATTGGCTAAGGACCAGTTCTGGCCATTATCGGTACTTTTCTCGAGCCATATTTTTCCCATGCTTTCATATACCTGCACGAGTGTCCCGTTGCTCAATCTCACAATTTTCCGCTGATTGTTGTTCGAGAATGCAGTACTGCTCGATGACATCTGTGTTGCCTTGTACCGTGCCCTGACAACCGCGTTTGCGCGCTTGAATATTACCGGGGTGGAGTCTCACGAGGGATAGCGTATCTCGGCATCTTCTGCCGCCGCGGCCCAGCCGAGGAAATATAAACGGTGTTTAGTGCTGTAATTGCCCCGGTTTATCACGGCAGTATCGTTTTGCCGGTTGGCAAGGGAGTAATACGGAGGTTCCCAGCTTGGGGCAGTGGTTGTATTCAAAAACACGCCGCCATAACTTTGCGCCGTGGAATTATCCAATGCCATCGGTGACGGCCTGCAAGCCTGCCAGTCTTCCGACTTGAGCCAGTTGCCATTCTTCTGATAATAATACCAGGGATCCCGCAGTTTTATGGAATCCGCCGCGATATCATATCCGTCAAAATTGTTCCAGACGGTTACGGGTTTGGTTTCTTCAAAATGGGCTATAAATTCTTTTGGAGTATCATAATCAACAATAAATGTATGCGCGAGTGAGTTTGGATTATTCAAACCATTCCAATAAATTTGCTTTACATGCCCGCCGTATCCATTCCAGTTGTAAAAAAACGGCAGCTCATTTGTGCGTAGAGCGTGGCTGGATAAAGGCGCTAATGTAACGCTTGTATCCGAGGGCAACAAGCGGGAAGTAATATTATCCAATACCAGAAAGCCTTTTGTTTTGTCGCCATATATCTCGTTTGCAATCTTGTATTTTGTTGGCAGTGATTTAATAGTCAGAGTATTAGAAGTTATTACTTCATCGGGTTCCCCTTCAATTGACTTAGGGGTAGAATACGATTGGATAGTAACTTTTACCTCGATAGAATCTTCCGGCATTGGTATATCCAGTTTAAAACAGCCTTTATAAAAATAACAATATACATTTGTAATTATCCATTGATAATCTGGAACTTTAGTGATGTTGTTCCAATTGCCGTTTGGAAGTTTTCTCCATTGCCACAAAAATCTGTAGCCCCCTTCTCCTCCGGTGACATTAGCGGTTACTGTGGCGATATTGCCATATTCCATGTTTGAGGGGCCAGAGAGCTGCACACCAAGTACAGGATAAGAAACAATGGTATTTTGTCTTATCAAGCTATCGGTGGGGTAATCTTTAAGAACCGAATCCCAAGCAATTAGATGCACCCTACCTTCAGATGTTAGTATAAAATCAGGCGGTGGCCCAACTCTTATATCAGATGGTGGCCGAACCTGAAAACTGTGCGCAGAATCAGATGCATAATAGGTTGTAACATTATGCCAACCCGAATTGCTTACGATATATGGAACGGGTCCATTTGCTTTAAAAGGATCCGATTCCGTGTCAAATGATAAATAATTAATACCTCCGCAAATCGGTATTAACCAGGACCTCATGGGCGGATAATTATCAATTTTTAATAAGAACGGTTCAGTTGAATTATAGAACGCCACCTCGTCCTGATTTGGCCCTCGAACGGGGGTGACCGAATCTGCTGTGAAATGATATCCATTGTCAAGAAGTTCATGTATATTTGGACATTGGGCAAATATTATATCAGCAGAGATAAGAATAATAACAAGTGAAAAGTACACGTATTTTTTCATTTCATTCTTCCATTAAATTATTTTTGTTAATTTATCTTTTAAGGATCATAACCACCGCTTTAGAACCCCTGTACCCGACGGCAACCGCAGTGTTGCCTTTCATTTCCACTTTGCGCCAGTTGTAGTTTGTACTATTAAACGGCGGGCCAACCTGCCGCCAGCTATAACCGTTAAAGTGCTGCAAGGTGTTTAATTCTCCGCCTATCATAACATCGTTGGAATACTGCCCCCGTAACGTGTATATGTATGACCAGCCAAACCGGTTGGGTATATTG
>JACPGF010000137.1 GCA_016182615.1 Ignavibacteriales bacterium | reverse complement strand
ATGACAAACTGCTTATGAATTTTGATAACATGCCCCTTAACCAATTAAAACATGCTGCAAAAATCATGTATGAAGCCACCGAAACAGATGCAATGGAAACAAAAAAACAACAAGGTTTATTATTTGCGAATGGTAAAATAGGTAAAAATGCTTTATATCCATTTCGATGCCCACTGCAAGTGTATGATCATTTATTAAATAGACATACTGCGCAATTGCATACCGCCCTGCCGGTTATTTCTTGTGATTGTTTATTTAAAGCTACTGTAAAATCTGTAAAAAAAGTAAAATATATTTCACCAAGTGATCCTGATGGTTTTCCGTTTTCTGAAATAGACGTAGCGATTGTGATTGATGAAATATACAAGGGGAGTACTTCTTTCAAAGTAGGTGATGAAATAACGTTTTACTACATGCTCGAATGGATGGAGACAGCAAATTTGACTTTTGCTGTTGGAGAAACATTGCTCTTACCTTTAATAATTAAAGGCAATAATTACAATGTGCATGGTTTAATTTTTAATCCTGAAAGTTATGGCAAATTCCCAATAGTGAACAATAAAGTTATTGACCCATTGAACTATTTTGGTTATGGCACAGAAGTGCCATGGGAAGAATTCCGTTCCAAAATAATCCAGCAAATTAACGAAATTAAATCCTGGTGAGGAATTTTACAATGTTTCAAAGTAACTACTCAGCTTATATTAAATAAAGTTTAGGCTTTCAAATAAAATTAGCTGTTTAAGGAGTATGGTGAAATTTTTATCACCTAACCTCAGACTTCATCTGAGGTTTAAATAATCAACAAACACCAGGCTTTAGCCATTAAATTTTGCTTTAAAACTTAAACTCATCTTCGACAGTTAAAAAAGTTAAGTAATTATAAGATAATGAGTTGCGGGGACATAAAAATGTCTTGGCACTACAAGACGGTATGTAAATAAGTTATATTTGCTTTATAGTTGGTGGTAATGCAACTCCAACGGTTTGGAATACCTTGCCACAGATTCCCTGGGATTCGGTTCTTATAACAAATTTCTTTTCGCCTTCTTCAATGATAATTTCCTGCAATGACTGTAAATCCTGTCTGATTTGTTTCCAGTGAAATTCCATCCCTGAATCTGTCAACCTTCTTTCAAGTTCTTTTAATAATACCAAAGCCAGAAAGCTGCAAAACACATGACCGGTTATCGTGTCATCTCTTTTGTGAAAAATTGGCCTGGTAAAAAGATTTGATTTCATATTGCGGAATATATGCTCCACTTTCCAGAGTTCCTTGTACCGGAGGGCAACTTCTTCACTGCTCAGTCCGGTATTGGTTGTTAAAACCCATTTGCCATCAAAACGTTCTTCAGCCTGAACTTTTTCCTTGTCAATCCGAAGGCTATCCTTTTCTGCGTTCAAATATCGTTGATATCCTTTATTGCCAACCAGTGATTTCGCACCCTGCTTTAGCTTATCCTCCAGAGATTTAACTATTGCTTCCCGATCGGCAGCATCCTTACGGGCTTGTTTGGCATTGTAGCAAACAATATAGCGTTTCTGATTGTACAGGACTTCCTTTACTTTCAACGGAGATGGATCCTTTACTTTACTGCTCTCGGGATATACTTCACGGTAACGGCCACCACGGCTGAGTACATCCTCCCGCACCTCAATTATACGACGCATACGAACTCCCAGTATATAACTCAGTTTACTTTCCGGTTTCTCCAGATATTTCAATATTTCATTGCTAATCATGCCACGGTCTGCAACAATACAGAATTGCTTAATTTTGAACCTTTTCCGTACCTTCTCCATTATCGGGATCATTGTTTTCACATCTGCGGTATTGCCCGGCCACATCTCACAACACAACGGACGGCCATAATCATCAAGGATAACACCAACGACCATTTGATTCAAATCCGGACGGCTATCCTTACTGTAACCTCTTTTCCCCAAACTTTCTCCTCCCTGACCTTCGAAGTATATCGATGTGGTATCAAAAAACACCATCTCAAGGTTGCTAAATAAATCACGCTGAAAATCGAATAAGGCTTCTTCTATTTTATCTTTATTTCGATCGGGAGATAGAACCTTCTGATCTTCTTCCTTACCAACTTCTTCTCCTAAGAAGGCCATTGCCCGATAGAAGTGTTGTAGGGCAATTCCCTTGACACCCGCTATCTTGTAGTCGTGTAACCACTGTTCACAGTACCGGTCTGATCCGGAAACCATTAATCGATGAAGGACGGTTGCGAAAATTACCCGCTCAACTTTGAACTCGTATGCCCGGTCCTCCAATTGTTTTTTTATTGCATCTTCGATGCCAGTTTGTTTCCACAATCGGTCAAAGATCAGGGCAGGGCCGATTTTCACTCCGGTTGCTTTGGGGTTGGCAGTTTCTGAAAGCAGAAGAAGGGTTTCCTCAGAAAAGCGTGATAAGGATTTGATCAGTGACTCAACCTCATGCTTTTCATTAAGTTGATCTAAACGTCCAAGAGTAATCAATACTCGTTGTTTGACCTTCGGTCCTTCTCGTTTATTCTCAACCAGTTGTAGGTACTGATATTTTCCTGATTTCTTGATGCGCGCAAACATAGAGACTCCATTTTGGACACCCTAATTTACTATTTTTACCCAAATTTGTCAAGCATTTATGGCGATTTCTGTGGCACTACACTCCAGAGAAATTTTCGGAAATTCTTTCGTTTTTAGCACATTTTCACACTTTTTCTCGACTTTTCGAACTTTTACTGTCGAAGAAAAGTTAAAATCAATCTACAGTGGCTAAAGCCTGTGGTTAGATGGGTTGGGATACCTCAGACTAAGGTCAGAGGTTAGGAGATGGAAATTATTGTAGATATGAGCCGAGTATTTACGTTTCAAGTTAAAATTATTAGAGACTGTTGATTCAACAACCAATCCTTTATACTTCTTATTCTTTTATTTATTCGTGGATGTTGCTCAAAACCCAATTAACCTTGGTGTTACCACCCCCACAAATCCCATTGAATTATTATCACATAATACCAAATCAGTAAAATCGACAAACATATCGCCGTTTATATCAGTACTATGATAACCGGAAAGGTACAAGAATGAATCATTATCCACGGCGGCCAAATCAGAGATATCGAAAAATCCATCCTGATTAACATCTCCGCTGTACATGCAGTATTTATTATAAACCAGCACGGTATTACTCCCGAAGGCTTTGTCTGCAGATGAAGTAAAATCATAACTGTGTAAACTGCCCTTCGTGAAGAATTCTCCACCGCTTCGGCTCCATGTTTCAATTGAACTGCGGTGTTTTACCACAACATAATATTTACCGCTGCTGGCTTTGTTAAACGTTACTTGTGCCTGAAAAGTGATTGAATCAAGTATGCCTTTCGCAGTGTCAACAAAAGCAAAGGGTGCGGAATTATTCGCCAGATAAATATCCACGGTATCGCGCATGTTGAGTTTGTTGGCCAAATTATTATAATATGCTTGAGGAATAACTGTTACCGTGTAGTATGTTGTGATTGGAATATACACAGCTTCCGCGCGGTAACAGTAATCATACCACCAGGAATAACTGTCACTTGGTGATAAATACAAGTAGCTGTCAGAAGGCACCCAGGAGCCGCTACTCCAATAGAAGCTTTCTCCCTCGAGCGCATTTTGATTTGTATCATAGGTGTAACTGTATCTAAAGTAGTTCGACCATGTACCGTTTGCCCATTGCTCATCGAGTTGGGTCAGCCAATAGCCGCGTGCGTCATACGTAAGGGAGTAGCGCATTGTATCAACCCAGGAACTGTTCCGCCAGGTTTTGTCCAATTCTGTTTCAAGAGTTCCCGCGCTATTATATGTATAAGCAGCAAGAAGGGATTTTGTCCAAATATTGCCAAGCCATATTTCATATAATGCTGTTTGTGTAAAGCCTGCACCATCGTATGTGTACGTGTAGCGGAATGACGGCAGCCAGGCATTTGTCAGCCAGTATTGATATTCAGCGGTTAGTAAGTAGTCTTGCGTGTTATATGAATAAATAAATTTATAAGATCCAATCCATGCATTGGACTGCCAAAGTTCATAAGCATAAGTCTGTTTTTTATTAGTTGCAGTGTATGTATAGGTGTAACGTGCATAGTTTGTCCAAACAGATGAGCCCCATGTTTCCACAACTGCATCTTGCAGGTTCCAGTTTGCAAGATATGTATAGTTTATCCGCCACGAGTATGTCCAATTGTTGGATTGCCATAACTCTTCCGAGTAAGAAGTACAATATCCCAAACTATTATAGATAAAGGTAAAACGGGAGGAGTCAACCCAAACATTGTTTTTGAATTTTGCAATTTTTTCCGTTGTAACTTTTCCGCTCGTATCATAGGTAAATGAATACCGGAAGGTTCCGTACAAAGCACTGTATCCGGTAATTTGTGAAGGTCGGTACATTACCGGAGTTGTTACTGTTGCAGCAAGTTCCTGCTTGCCAACTGCGGGATTATCTTGAAGCCCACGGGCAACAAGAGTGTTAAATTTTCCTTTCATATCAGGGTCTGCCGTTTGAACTATATGCTTAAGTCCAGCCTGCATAAACGCGGGAGAATGACGGAACTTATGCGGCTGTGAAAAATGATTAAAGGTACAGCAACTTATAAGTACGAGCAGAAGAAAAGTTTTCATTCAGTATCAATTCAAATTTTGTTATGCAATGTATTAGCAATTCGTATTCCAGCACATTTGTGGTTTGATGCGAAACCAGCCGGAGGGATTCATATAGTATCAGTAAAAAAAATTTTGACTATTGAACGGACAAGGAACAATTCTTAAATTTTAGTACGAGGGTAAAAGATTTGAGAATTACAAAGCGTACAAAGAACAGTAAATATTGAAATACCAATAAAGATACAAACAATCCGAGTTAGAAATATAAATAAAAGGGAGTAATTATTTTGTGCCATATATTGTTCTTGTGAAAGATGCCGGTAACGGGATATTTTTTTTCGAAGAATTATTGCCTGTATATAAACACTCCAAAGCGGTGTTGCTGTGGACGGCTGCATTCATAAAAAAAGCCGCCCATCGCAGAGCGGCTGAAAACAGAGTTAAGAATTACCTACTTCATAAGGAGCAATTTTTTAACAGACTTGTACTTTGCCGTTTTTAATTCGCAAAAGTACACACCTGAAACAATATTTGTCGCATCCCAGTGGACGTTGTGGGTGCCGGCTTCCATTTCCTGATGTATTAAAAGAGCAACTGTCTCCCCGAGCTGATTGAATACCTGTACATTCACTTCGGATTTTTCCGGCAGTGAAAACCCTATTGTCGTTGCCGGATTAAACGGGTTCGGATAATTCTGGAACAGTTCAAATGCAACCGGATTTTGTTCGGCTGTAATCTCAATACTATTTATACTCGATTCAAAAATTTGAACATTGCCATTGTCGGAGATATTTTTGTTGAGATATTTCCCAT
This sequence comes from Ignavibacteriales bacterium, assembly GCA_016182615.1. Classification (GTDB taxonomy): domain Bacteria; phylum Bacteroidota; class Ignavibacteria; order Ignavibacteriales; family Ignavibacteriaceae; genus JACPGF01. The sequence goes on along the minus strand of JACPGF010000137.1, from coordinate 25,435 downwards.
GTGTAGCTTTGTCAACTACGGTTATGCTGGCTCCCTCAACGGTAATGGTAATAGGGTAAACCGCACCACTAACTGTAATCTCCTTTGTAGAAGTATGCACATATTCTGCAATGCGCTGAGATGAAAAACGCACATCGAATACACCCGCGGGTGGCAAGGGTGGTAAATCGTAAGCAGAGGGTATGGAGTATTTATCAAGCAGGTACAACGTCGAACTGCGGCCTGCAGCATCGGTAATTGTAACACGTGGTAAATTAGTGACAGGCAGCAATGCATTATTTATATCCTTCCCGGTGCCTGATGGAAGATTAATTACACCTGCTTGTGTGGCTCGTATCCAATAGCCTGTGCCGGAGTTAAGCGAACCGGTTGCCGCAACATATCCATTATTAAATGAAAAATATTGTGAGTTGGTAATACCTGCCGGAGTGGTTGTTATTGCACCAATTGGCACACTCTGTGAATAGACGCCTATCATATTCCAACCTGATTGAACAGGTATCGTGTTTGCCGAAATAATGTTTCCTGATATACTTACTGTTGCTGGCTGAGGGTAACGGATCCAGTACCCTTTACCGTTTTTTATCGTATCAGCAACAATGTAACCATTGTTAAAGCTGTATGCAGATGAATTTGCTTGTGGGAACAATGCCGCCGGAAGCATTGAACTTGCAGCAATGGGAACGGCAACAAGATTCCACCCCTCGGTCAAGTTGAGGTTTACTATATTGGGTGAAGTAGCGTTACCAAGGGTTCCATTATAGTTAACGTTTTGTGCATAGATACCCGATGCCCCATCCCGGTCGTCACTCCAACTCATACGGAATCCATTTGAATTGTCTAAGGCTGTAACCGGGTGCATTTTTTGGTTGGTTGCGCTTGAAACTAAAAGTGGGGCTGCCCAGATATTTTCTCCTGCAGGATTGACTAACCATGTTATGATTCTGTCTTGATTTCCACCGGCATTTCCATCCATGTAGGTGAAGTAAACCAGAGAATCAAAAGCTAGCGGGTAAGGGCCGAAGAGGGAATTTGTTGTTGAAGGGATAAATGCTTTACCGGCTTCACCCCACATCCGTGCACCACTAGCGGTTATCCGCTGTCCCCACAGCGCGATATCGGTTTGAGCCGAATTCCGCTCTTCCCAAAAACCGTAAATATCCTGTGTTAGCGGGGCAATAGCAACTTTTGGTGAAAAATGATGTCTCGTGTTATTAACAGCTAATTCGATACCATTATTTGCATAAACAAGGGCTCCGGTTGGCGTAATCCTTTGCACGAAAGCATTAGCCAGTACGTTATTATCACGGTCATCATGCCACGAGACTACCGCACCATTCATTCCATCGCTGATAACATAGGGCTTGCTGAACGAGGCAATTGTTCCCAGGTTTTGCACCGCGACACCGTTTGAGTCCCACACCACTGACCCGCTGCCATTAAACTTTTGCGCGTAGAGATGCACGGTAAGCGCGGGAAAATTTCCGGTATATGATGTGTGAACAACAATGACTGAGTTGTTATCGCTTTTAACCATACGCGGGTAATTCATTTTTCTGGTGTACATATTACGGTAATATACCGGATTGATACCCCAAAGTTTTGTACCGGCTGCCGAGAGTTTCTGCATGGCGACACTGTACATGCCTTCGGCATAAATCCATGCAAATACAAATCCGCCGTCATCAGTTTCAACAACTTTCGGATCCGCCTGAAATGCGGTTGGAGTGGTTGAAAGCCCGACACCGTTTGGTCCCCACAAGAACTGCCCTGTTGGCGAAATTTTATAAGCAAACGGGGTAAAAGTTGTGCCTTCTCTTGCATCGACAAATACAAGGACGGCATTATTGTTTTGGTCGGCAATTAAATCATAATCCACCAAATATGTTTCCTGAGGGTTGCTGCTTATTAAAAGGCCATTTTCGGGCCATTGTTTTTCGCCAAGGCTATTTAAACGCTGCAGGTAAACACAATAGGCACCACTGCGGTTATCAAACCATGAAACATAGCAGCCGCCATCTGAAGTTGATGCAATTTTCGAAAGGGATTGTTCCCCGGTAGTGTCACAGATTTTCAGGTTCAAGTTAGGATTATTTGACCACTGAGCATTAGACTGTCCCGGAAGCAAAAACAAAACCGCGAAAAAACTAGCCACAAACAAAACAGTTGAACGGTACAATTTATTATACATCGCATTTCTCCTATTTATTACAAATAAATTTCCACACAGACTTGATTTGGTGATGATTGAAAAAGCTTAATTGTTCTGAAGTTGAACGTTGGCAAAATAGGAAAAAATTGGATAAACCGAAATAATGTTCGCAACTGATGCGTAAATTATTATTCGATGATACATTCCTTGGTTCACTTGATAATTTGCTGTTAAGTTTTGCATGCTTGAAATAAATCATTACTATGCATTAGATATGTTTATTAATTAGATAAAATTGAGTCTTGTCGGATTCAATATGAATAACCGCAGGCTCCCAACCCGTGGGAAGCCCCCGCATAAAAAAATCCCCGTTATGAAAAGATTTATATGAGAGGAATTGTGTCCTGTTAGTTGCCCCCTTGGGTAATTCAGATTTTAATCCACCGGGCATAAGAACTGATGGTAATTATCTTAAGGAAGTAATTTACGATTAAAATATCGCACGTATCATTCTACAGGCTCACCAGAAAATCAGTGAAATGGTTAGAGATTTTTTTCACTTTTTTGCGATGCAAATCAGGTTTGGAGTTACTATTTCCGATAGGGTAATATTGTACAGTTTTTTTATAAAATACTGATAGCAATTTATAGCAAACATTCGTTTATTGCCTAAATAAGAATTATGCACGGTGATGCTGCTAAACGGGGATTGCAGAAATGCCTGTTTTATACTCTCAGGGGTAAAACCGGTTTCATGAGTAATGTCAATATATCTGCTGTGCAGGCCGCTAATACTTGCCATATTCGGGGTGCGCGTAATTACTCTTCCCCCGTCCTTTAATGCATTAAAAAGCTGTTCAATCAGTTCAAGTATCCGGTTTTTGGGGATGTGCTCAATAAGGTCGTACATAATGATGATGTCATATTTAACTTGAGTGTTGGAAAGAAAATCAAACGCATCACAAGTTTCAGCATTTACCGCTACGTATTTATTTGCAACTGCAATTTGCTCGGCAGAGATGTCTATACCTTGCAGCTTGTTTGCACCTTGCTCTTTCAGGAAATAAAGTATCCCCCCGATGCCGCACCCGATTTCAAGTATCGTGGATTCCTTAAATTCACCAATGTATGGTTGTAATTCCCGGGTATAGTAAACGGCCTGCTCTTTGTACCAGTGTTGCATCGCATCCGTATCAAGGGCATCTATCCTGTTTACTATGGCATAGTGTTTAGAAAAATAATCTTTCATGCTCTTTTATATCAATTGGTAAATTGTTTAACATAAAGTAACTTTTTTTAAGGTATTTAAGCAAACCCAATTAACAAATAAGCGATTGTGGGCACAATGGCATTGACGCGAAAGCCAAAGAAAGCCGGATACTTTTATTTGTGCCGAATTACTGATATAGAAACGCGGAATTTAGGGAGATGGTGTTGTAGAATATTTTAAGCGGGAACACTTTTTTAACGGAAAAGTCAGTAAATTCCCGGTACCAACAAATTTTTTAATCACTAACCTAATAATTTTTAGCGTTATGAAATATACAATACTTTTTTTACTTCTTACAATTTGTTTATTCGGCCAGAAATTGAATAATGAATTCAGGGCAACCTGGGTTATTACGTGGGAATTTATTTCCTCATCAAGCTCTGTAGAAACAAACAAAGCCCGCATCCGCCAGATACTTGATGAACACAAGGCTGCAAACATGACCAGTGTGCTTTGGCATGTACGGCAGGGCGGTACTGCCTATTACCAATCGTCTTATGAACCATGGGGTTCTTATGCAGGCGGAGCTTATCCGGGTTTTGACCCGCTGGCTTATACAATCGAAGAAGCACATAAACGCGGGCTTGAAGTGCACGCGTGGTTTAATACATTTGCCGCGAGCAGCACCGCGCAAGGCGCACCGGCTCAAAAACACCCTGAATGGATTTGCCGCGATGCCGCTGGAAATCCAATGACCTCATCTATTGCGCTTACCCCCGGTATGGAAGCGGTGCGCAATTACACGGTTAATGTGGCAATGGAAGTTGTCCGCAAATATGATATTGACGGGCTACACCTGGATTATATCAGGTGGAACGAATACTCCAGTTCAGAAGCTTCGAAAGCCTACGCTAAACAACAAGAAGCTGATGGAGGGCTTGACAAGCCGCTGCCTGAAAACATTGCAAACGAATTAGAGAACACAACCGGCACAAGATATTTATATGATGTTGAACATCCTTTCAGTGCGGGTATTCCCGCTGGCTATACTTCATGGGAAGAATTTTGGAGAAGTTCGGTCACTAAGCTTGTTAAGAATCTTCATGACTCGATACAAGCAGTTAAGCCGCATGTACGCCTATCGGTTGCCGCACTGGGAAAATATAACTGGAGCGGCTGGCAGGGATACAGTTCAGTGTATCAGGATGCGGCATTGTGGTTCAACCAGGGCTATATTGACCAGCTAACACCGATGCACTATCATTGGACAACTGGATCGGGATTTACCGGTATGCTTTCCGGTGCCTGCCCTTCGTGCTGGAGCCAGTTTATGACAGCAGGGCTTGCGGCTAAGCGTCTATACACAACAGGACCCGGTTCTTATATTCTTGATGAACAGAATGTATGGTCCAAGCACGCGGAGATTGTTGAAGCATGCCGTACCGTTGGCTGGAATGACGGATTCCAGTTTTTTAGCTATGGCTCTTGGAAATCGTATAATTATTTTAATACTGCCGGGCAGACATTCTTTAGTAAAATTACAAAAGTCCGTGCAGCAAAGTATCTAAAAGATACCATTCCTTCTGCACCCACGATTGCCATACAGAAAATAGATTCACTGCACTATAAATTAACAGTAACACCGCCTGCAGGTGATACTATACCCAAGTGGTTTGTAATTTACCGCTCGGATAAAAATACAGTTAATGCAGATTCATCTCAAATTGTACAAAAGTTTTTCGGTAACACACAGCAAATTTATACTGATGTATTTACCGGTTTGCAGGACTTTAATGGTAAATATAAGTACTCAGCCACCATGTTGGATCGCTTCTGGAATGAATCAGCACTTTCCGGCATAGTGGAAAGTGATCCGATACCTTCCTACGCGCCAAAAGTTGTATCATCCGTTCCAGCTGCTCACGATAGTATTGAAGCAGCAAAATCGCTTGTGGTAAATTTTTCAAAAGGCATGACGGTTACCGCGGTAAATTCTGCTGTTTCAGTAACACCATCTACTGGCACTTTATCATACGTGTGGACAAATCAGAATAAAACTTTGACCATTCAACATGCACAAGCATTTACGTTTGCAACTACCTATACACTTAAAATTGACTCTACTGCAACAGATGTAAATGGTAAGCAATTGGATGGTAATGGAGACGGAACTCCGGGAGATTCATTCCTGATAACGTTTAAGGTCGTTTCGCAGGATATTACTCCTCCGGTAATTTTTGCCTCAACTCCGGATTCGGCGTTGCAAAATTCACTTGACATTGAAGCTCCCATCAATATTGTATTTAATGAATTAATGAATACCTCGACACTGAATAACAATACCGTTGTATTGAAAAAGGGTAGTACCGTATTAACAAAAGATTTCCGTTCAACCACTGTTACAAACAGAACTGTATTAACTTTACGGACATCCGCTGCACTGGCCCCTTCGTCAGACTACACGCTGTTAATTACAACCGGGGCAAAGGATCTGGGCGGCAATGCTTTGCAGTCTGAATACTTAGTAAACTTCAGAACCCTGCCATTAATCTACAGCGCAAAAAAACTTATTGATGATTTTACAACAGAAGCAAACTGGGAGCGGCCATCTTATAGCGGCTCTACTATTGGGGTAGAAGATTCAGGAAGTTTTTGGGGATACTCAACAACACTGTTTCTTCCGGCAACCACAACACTCAAATCTGCATCTCTTCAATACCGGTGGATACCATCGGCTCCATCAAAATTGTTACGTGAATATCTATCTGGCGGGGCTCCGCAGGCAGTAACATTCGATACCAGTTATGTACTGCAGGCTTTTATCTATGGTGATGGAACCGGGAACCGTTTCCGTTTTGCAATCGATGAAGGAAACGGTACCACATGGTCAACAACAGAAGTTTCGAAATGGATAACGATAGACTGGTTTGGCTGGAAACTTGTTGAGTGGCCGTTGAATGATCCGGATATGGTTGGCAGCTGGATTGGTAATGGGGTTTTGGATAATACAACTTACAGGACTGACAGCTTTCAATTAACCGATGCAACGGGCTCCACGGTTAATGGTAAAATCTATTTTGATGATTACCGTGCGGTGAAAAAGAAAAACATCACCGGAGTGGAAAAGCGGCCGGAAGGGTCAATACCAACCGCATTTGTATTGGAGCAGAACTATCCGAATCCGTTTAACCCGGCTACCACAATTGCATTCGGCTTGCCGCAGTCTGTTAGTGTCAGCCTCAAAATCTATAATCAACTTGGCGAGGAAGTAGCCGTATTGATTAATGGTGATATGCCTGCCGGTTATCACTCGATACAATGGAATGCAGGCAAATATGTTTCCGGGGTTTATTATTATGAACTGATTTCAGGCGCCAACAGGCTGGTAAAAAAACTCATGTTGGTTAAGTAATAGTGTCGTGGCAATGAATAATTGAGAATTAATAATTAATAATGAATAATGAAGGCAAAATTCAAAGTGTAAACCTGAGTACATTGTATTAAAAATAAATTGTCAAGACAATAGGTTAGTAATTCTTTATAAAGGCTGTTCCGGAAGAAATCCGGGGCAGCTTTTTTTTGAATTTTACTTCCTTCTGTAGCAACAAACTGTGGATTGATTGTGGTTGCAGCTAAGGTGCAATATAAAATTGAGTAATCTGGAATTGATTGTTGTTGGAAACGTTGCAGCCTCATCCCATTAAAGGCTTTTACGTGGCAGGGCATGTTAACAAACCCGTAAATGCCTTCTTGTTGCGGTACTTAAATCACTCTTTGAATTTTAAGGCTGGAGATGGGAGCTTAACAAAGCCAAAGATTCTTCTTCGGTGCAACCTGCCCTGCGAGCGGTATTGGCAAATAAAAGGCCAATGCAACCGGTCTCTAGAGCTATGGCTTTGAAGCCCGTTGCGGAAATAATGCAATTTTTTTTGAGCGCATCGATTTTTATCTATTTATATATCTTATTGTGATTAATTTTAATCACACAATTATTTCAAAGAAGAACCTGATGCTTAGAACTTTTTTTGCACTTTTCGTACTTACCTCCGCAGTAATTTTTGCACAAAGCACCGTAAGAACCGCTAAATTTGCTTTCGGCACCGGTATTTTTAAAAGTGCCTCGGCAAGAGGGGATATATCATCCGGATTGCAAGTAGAGTATTATCCCATCGCGACTCCGGATTTTTCTTTGGGAGTTTCCGGTGGCTACAATAGAATAACGGAGAAGATAAACTACACGCGGTATTTTCTTGAGAAACATAGCGCTGATGATGTGATTTATTACAATACGGTTGAATCTCATATCAATGAAAAGCAATATGATCAGTTTCATGTCAGTGCTATTGTTGAATACCAGATGGCAGATTGGAAAGTGAAACCCTATGTATTCGCAGGTGCGGGCATAAATAGTTCTTCAGAAAAAGAATTTGTAAAAAATAGTTTTATTAATCAGTATGCCAGTAATGAAACAATACCGGGATATCCGTTTAGCGAAACCGATCCTGATGATTATACATGGGGGATGTCTGCAATTGCGGGGGCAGGAATTAGAATCCCCTTGTCTGAGGTTTTGTCACTTGATTTGAAATACAAATATGCTGTTCAACAGCGCACAATTGATTCTCATTCGGCTTTAATCGGGTTAACGGTTAACAACTAAACAGCAATAAAAAACCCGGTAAATAATACAAAATTTTTATCTACTTACCGGGTTAGTTATTTAACTAAATTGTGTACGAATAACAATTGCAATTGCCTTAATTCTCAAACCGTACCGTGTAAGTAAACTCAGCCTCTTCACCGGCTTTTACAGGTACTTTAAAAGTAATTGTATTTGCATCTGTCTTTACATATTCAATTGAAGATTTTACCACTTTCCAGAAACCATATAATCCCCGTTTAATTTCAACGGTTGCATCTTCAGCTTTGGTGTTGCGGATATGCACTTTGTATGAACCTTCATAGACCCTGTCTGAAATCCGGCGGTTTTCAGTTTCTGTTTCTTTTATATTCACATCGAAAGCTTTGCCCACTTTTAGGTTTACCGTTGCATTTTTTGAGGTGTGGTCAATTAAATCTTCACCGACAAATTCAACAGATTTCCCGTCTTCTTTAAATATTCTTACTTTACCTTTTGGCATAGGTACGCCAAGGTTGTTGTTGTCTTTGTTATCAAACGAAACAACAACGTCTGCTTTCTGTTCTTCGCCTGAGTTGCCATTGGCAGTGTATAAATATTTTTTAACAATGTTTATATCTTTTTTTTCAAACAGCGAAATTTGTTTTGTCTCGTTGTTGGCAACAGTGGCTTTGCGCTGCAATTCATATATGTGGTATTCAAAAAACGCCCGTTCTTCAAATCCCGCGCCCGCTCTTGAAGTAGTGATAGCCAGATCCATCATTTCGTTTTTGGCCATATACACGGGTTGTTGTCTTATACGGTTGATATCTCCGGCAATAAGCTTAATATCGGCATTGGCAAACCCGGTGCCTGACTGATTCTCGATACTCACCCAAGCGTTCAAGTCCAGCTTTTTGTCGGCCTTATCGAGCGTGGCAACATACTCCGCGTGCCAGTTCATGCCGCCGGTCTGATAGCTGAGCTCAACATCCTGCACGCCGGTTTTGGGAACCGTGGCAAGGCATTGCAGGGTTGGTTTGGTAATTAAACCTGAAGGGAGTGATTCAACATTAATGCGGTACTCGCCGATATTGGGAAGCATAAGCAGCCCGCCATCTTTCTTCTTCAGAACAACCTGATTCCCAAACGATGAGAGCAATGTCCCTTCGAGCAGTTCGCCGGTTTTACCGATAAGTTGAACGTCACGGTCAAGATAGCGGGCAAGTATTTTGTCCATGCTCACTAAATCATATTTGTAGTTTTGCTCAAGTACGGTACCATTAAAGCCAAACTTAGCCGTAGTCGGGTCAATCAATTGTGCAACATCGGTAATAAAAATTGATGAAGTAAGCTGTGGAAAATTAATGGTGCGCGTTTCTTTTACAACACCTAGGTTTTGATTGTAAATGGTAATAGCAGTGCTTTTTACTTGGGGATCTTGAGCAAAAAGTAAAGTGCCGGTTAACAGCAGTACAAGAAAAAGCCGGAGAGGGAAATTAGTAAACATAATATACTCCTAAAGGTGTTTCGTTAAATAGAAAAATCAATAAAAAAAATAACTGGCTAATTATACAATTTTTAATCCGGATGAGTAGTTGTGGACTAACCCAAAAATAACAATAAACTTGCAGCACTTATATTCTCATCGCCGGATTTGATACTTGTACTGCAGCAATGCGCACAATGTTCCAATAAATATTTCCGGTAAATTTTATTTCAGCAGCTTTTCAATAAAAAGGTTTATAACCTCAACAAGAATGAGCAGAATAACTATCCATTCAAGCGCACTGCTTTTTCTGTGCTGCATAATATTCTGGAAAAGATCCAGATTCTCTTTAATAATCTGTAACTCTTCATGTATATCCTTGAAGCGCAAGTGCAGATCGAAAGTTTTTTTAAGGCCTGTATCAATTTTATTGAGGGATTCATCCTCCCATGTTTCAGGGGGTGAATCGAATATATACAGGTTTTCGACAATCCTGTTTTTAAGGTTTAACGTCCTGCCAATAAACTTTTTAAGACGTTTGCCGGAGATTGCGAGAGTCCCCTTTTTTTCAAGGCACAGGGTGTGATGATTTGTTTCTTCGAGCAACAGGCTTGATTGCTGAGCGTAATAGTCCAGTGCAACGGATTGTGAAACATTGAGCATAATTAACCGGAAAACATCCGCATCTTTGTTCACGATCTCAATTTTATTGTACCCTATCCGGTTTTCCTTCGCGTTTGGTTCAATCAAAAACTCTTCACTCAGTTTTGTTTCAAAAATATTCTTGCAATACTGTGATATGAATTTGATAAACTCCGCGCATTTCAATTCATCATAATTTAAAAAACATACGACTCCATACCTGAATATGTACAAGTACCGATCCTCGTCGATTGCATAGAACAGTTCATCAGAATCGGAATAAAATAGATTTGCCGTGAATACCGATTTAAACGCTTTAATGTCGATACCATCGGAAATCTGGAATGAGGATACTTTTAACATGATACTATCACCCGGCCATTAAATAAAAATTTACATACAAAATGTATAAAAAATCAGCCTAAAACGACAGCCTTGTTATTGTAATGCAGCAGTGAACAAGAAAGGCAATAACAGGCACACGGCAATTGGGAGAAAAATTCAGGGGGAATAATTGCCGTGAATATCAGGAATTCTCATCGTGAATCAGGTCAAGGACAGCAAGTACTTCCATCGAGAAGATTTCAACCTCGCGCCATTCGATCTCGTTCATCCTATCGCGTATCTTATGCTCAAGATGATCACCGAGCATTGTTAAACGGGGATAGCCGATGGTGCTGCCGGCACCTTTCAGTTGATGGATGATATTGCGGAGCATCAACTCGTTTTTGGCCTCGAGTGCAGAAAGGATTGTTGATTTGCTCGAATCGATAGTTTTTAAAAAGAATTTAATCAGGTCACGTTTAATCTGATTGGCGTTAACATGCTTGCCATGCTCCTTTTCAAATTCTTTCTTCTTTTCCGGTTCGCCGATGTATTTTTTTAGCTTTACTTTCGAAAGCACCCTGTCGCCGATGATCTCTTCAACAGCGTTAAATATCCCTTTTCTGGTAAGTGGTTTGTTCAGGATTTTCTGAACGCCAAGATCGATGCACTGTTTTATCAGGTATGCATCTTTTGAACCGGTGATGACAACAACCGGTATATCTTTCGATTCATCGAACATTTTAATAACCTTCAGCAGGTCAATGCCGTTAATCGAAGGCAGGAGCAGATCAAGAAATACAAGATCCGGTTTCGATTCAACAATACTCTGGATACCGGAGACACCATCGCTGGAAACCAATACATCACACTCGTAATCCTCGAGGAATTTTTTTATGGCTTCACGGAGAAAATCGGAATCATCGACAACAAGTATTTTTACACGATCCATGTCTGGGCAATATCTACTAAAACTATTTAAATTTAACGTTTAACCGTATAATATAAGATAAAGCAAAAGAATTATGAATTATTAGTTATGAATTATGAATGTTGAGAGATGAGTGTTCACCGGGTTTTTCGGTGGATTTTTTGAGAGGATTAAAAATTTAAGCACTTAGCTATTGCTTCCAAATATACGGTGTCCGGTCATAGTCCAGATGGAACTTAAAAGTTAAATGATATCCTGTTACACTTGCTGTTTAGGTTCTTCCAGGCTTCAGAAACCCGGTATATGAATATGTTATCGTGATAAGCAAAAATTGGGAAGCCCGCCAGGGCTGGAATAGCTATAGCAAACAATAACAAAAGATACATTTCAGCTCCAGCGGAGCGGAATTTTTTCAACTAACCATTTTAGATATTATGTAGTAGAACTCCACCAAAATTTCCTGTGAACCGAGATGAGTGTTGAGAGATGAGTGATGAATTTGTTTACCCCATATTGATGCTACATTGGGTGTACATCTGTTTTATTACAATTACTGAGAAGAAAAAAACACGGGAAACACACGAATGTGTTTATCGATTGACTTTAATTCTGATTAAGGGATGGTTGGGAATGATGAGAGCATAATGGCAAAAACCACCGAAAATGGGTGCATGCTGCAACTTGATTTACCAATAGAAGGTATTGACGAGCATTCAGTTTAAATCGTTAAAAGGAGTATTTTGCAGCCAACAGGTTACCGCTGAAAATTCATAATTCACAATTTATAATTCAAAATTCTTCATTACCTCTTTTACTTTGTAAACTAAATGGTTAATTTCCTTAATTAGTTACTACATTTATTAACAACTACCCTCAAATTAAAAAGGAGAGTTTTTAATGGGATGGTTCTTCCGGACATTTTACTCCACCATCGGAAAAAAACTGATCATGTCACTAACAGGATTATTCCTGTGCTCATTTTTACTAGTGCACCTGACGGGAAATTTCCAATTGTTCAAAGACGACGGGGGTGAAGCATTCAATCACTACTCGGAATTCATGAGCACCAACATCCTCATCCGGATCCTCGAGATCGGATTATTTCTTGGTTTTGCCTTACACATGACCGAAGCTTTTTGGCTGTATTTCCTTAACAAGCGGGCCCGCCCCGTTGCTTACGCGAAAAATCAGGCCTCGGAAAACAGTACCTTGATCTCACGGACTATGATTTGGTCGGGATCGATTGTGCTGGTATTTCTTCTGGTTCATCTTAAATCGTTTTTTTTCGATCACCGGATTATCGGCAGTGAACTCACCATGTACCAGGGTGTTGTTCAGGCATTTCAGGATCCGCTGTATTCATGGTTTTACGTTCTGGCGATGGTTCTGTTGGGATTCCATCTTAATCATGGCTTCCAGAGCGCTTTCCAGACCCTTGGGCTAAACCATAAGAAATATACACCACTTATTAAAACAGTTGGTTTGTTGTTTTCTATACTTGTACCGCTGGGTTATATAACAATGCCACTGTATTTTCTTTTTACAAAATAACAGGAACCGGAGATACCTATGAATTTAGATGCTAAAATACCTTCCGGCCCTTTAGCCGAAAAATGGACAAAACATCAGGCCGAGATGAAATTAATTAATCCGGCCAATAAACGGAAATATGAAATAATTGTGGTTGGTACGGGCCTTGCCGGTGCTTCGGCCTCTGCCGCTCTTGGCGAAATGGGATATAATGTATCAGCATTTTGTTATCAGGACAGCTCACGCCGCGCGCACAGTATCGCGGCCCAAGGTGGTATAAACGCCGCGAAAAATTACCAGAATGACGGTGACAGCATTTACCGTTTGTTTTACGACACCATAAAGGGCGGCGATTACCGCGCCCGGGAAGCCAACGTTCACCGCCTTGCAGAATTAAGCGTTAACATAATCGACCAGAGCGTGGCGCTTGGTGTTCCGTTCGCCCGCGAGTACGGCGGATATCTCGATAACCGTTCGTTTGGCGGCGCGCAGGTTTCGCGCACTTTTTATGCACGCGGGCAAACAGGGCAGCAGTTACTTTTAGGCGCGTACAGCGCGTTAAGCCGTCAGGTAGGCTTGGGACAGGTAAAAATGTTCGAGCGGCACGAGATGCTTGACGTGGTTATTGTTAATGGCCGCGCACGTGGAATTATCTCCCGCGATATGGTTACCGGTGAAATTAAAAGGCATGTTGCAGACTCGGTTGTACTGGCTACCGGCGGGTATGCAAACGTGTATTACCTTTCGACCAATGCAAAAGGCTGTAATGCAACTGCTATATGGCGCGCGCATAAAAAGGGTGCTATGTTCGCAAATCCCTGTTACGTGCAAATTCACCCGACATGTATCCCGGTAAGCGGTGAGCATCAGTCCAAACTGACATTAATGAGTGAAAGTTTACGAAATGATGGCCGTGTCTGGGTGCCCAAAAAACAGGGCGATAACAGGAAAGCAGAGGACATCCCGGATGATGAAAGAGATTATTTCCTCGAGAGGAAATATCCATCGTTTGGTAACTTGGTTCCCCGCGATGTGGCAAGCCGCAACGCGAAACAGGTTTGTGATGATAACCGCGGAGTGGGTACGTCCAAACAAGCTGTATTCCTCGATTTCCGAGATGCGATTAACCGGTTAGGAAAACCAAAAATTGAAGAGCGCTATGGTAACTTGTTCCAGATGTACGAGCAGATTACCGGCGAGAACCCGTATATAACCCCGATGCGTATTTATCCCGCGGTGCATTATACCATGGGCGGCCTGTGGGTTGATTATAACCTGCAAAGCACGGTGCCCGGTTTATTTGTACTCGGCGAAGCAAACTTTTCGGACCACGGTGCAAACCGTCTTGGCGCGAGCGCGCTTATGCAGGGCCTGGCTGACGGTTATTTTGTTATCCCTTATACCATGGGCGGCTATCTTGGCAGCGGTGGTTTGGATAAAGTAACCACGGAGCATCAGGCATTTGCCGAGGCTGAAAACAGCATCCGCGGGTTAACGGATAAGCTGCTTTCAATTAACGGCAGCAAATCTGTTGATTATTACCACAAGGCGCTTGGAAAAATTATGTGGGATAAGGTTGGCATGGGGCGTAACGCCAAAGGCCTTACGGAAGCTATTGCTGAAATTAAAGCCATTCGTGAAGAATTCTGGCAGAACGTGCGTGTTTTAGGAAGCGGTAACGAACTGAACCAAAGCCTTGAAAAAGCCGGCCGTGTTGCCGATTTTATGGAACTTGGCGAACTGCTTGCAAAGGATGCCCTGCACCGTAACGAATCATGCGGCGGCCATTTCCGTGAAGAATATCAGACCGAAGACAACGAAGCCTTGCGCGATGATGACAACTTTGCTTATGTCGGTGCATGGGAGTACACGGGTAAAAACTCAGAGCCCGTTATGCACAAAGAGGCATTAGCCTATGAAAACATTCACCTTTCCAAACGCAGTTATAAGTAAGGAGAAACTAAAATGAAACTAACACTCCATGTATGGCGACAGAAAGATGCAAAAAGCAAGGGCAAGTTTGCCGTTTACCAGGCAAACGATATTCTTGAGGATATGTCATTTCTGGAAATGCTTGACGTTGTAAATGAAGAACTGATTGCCAAAGGTGAAGAACCAATTGCATTCGACCACGACTGCCGTGAGGGTATTTGCGGCTGCTGCAGTTTATATATTAACGGCAGGGCACATGGCCCCAAACGCGGTATAACCGCATGCCAGTTGCACATGCGCTCGTTTAAAGATGGCGACACCATTTTTATTGAGCCTTGGCGCGCGCGCCCGTTCCCGGTAATTAAAGATTTAATTGTTGACAGAACAGCTCTTGACCGTATTATTCAGGCAGGCGGATATATTTCTGCCCGTATCGGCTCGGCACAGGATGCAAATGCTATCCTTATCGGCCACGATCAGGCGGAAGCCTCGATGGATGCCGCTGCCTGTATTGGCTGTGGTGCCTGTGTTGCTGCCTGCAAGAATGCTTCGGCAATGCTGTTTGTTTCGGCCAAAGTGTCGCATTTGGCACTTTTACCGCAAGGCCTTCCGGAACGTGAGAGCCGTGTTCTGAACATGGTGGCTCAGATGGATAAAGAAGGTTTTGGTGCCTGCACCAACACCGGTGCCTGCGAAGCCGAATGCCCGAAAGAAATAAAAATTACCAACATTGCCCGTTTGAACCGAGAGTTCTTAAGAGCAACGGTGATATAATAAAATAGTTCTTTCGAGGGAAGTCTATAAAAAACGAAAACCCGGCCGATTGAATTGCTTCAGGGGCTACCGGGAATAATTTCTATTTCTAATCTAGAAGTTTCTATTGAAAATCCAAATTTTAACAGGGTTAGCACTATTCAGATTTTGAAAAGATAATATCTGCAGCAAGAATGAGCAGATATCTTGCAGCATGTAATAACAATTCGAAAAAGGCAATGACTTTGTACCGGCTGAATCTCCGGCTTTCACAAGAACTGTTTACAATAATCAGTTGTTTTGAAATAGCACTCCGAAATGAAATAGACAGACTCTATTCGGTTAGATATGGGGCAGATTGGTTACGAGATTCCATAGAAACGGAGTTTTTTTTCAAATCAAAGAAATTGGCGGACTAAGAATATTATTCAGGATAACATTAACACTTTGGGGTTGAATTATCACTATGCTAAGTCGCTAACTACTTTGGATATTAGCTCTTCACATTTTTAATATACCTATAGTCAGTGAAAATAAAGTTTAATACATTTGTTAGATCTATGAAAATATTCCTTAGAAATAATAAACAGGTTTAATACTACATACATCAGTTGAGGACATATCTTTTTCCATGGCGTTTACCTGCTTCTTCCAGTACGCCTAAAATATTACTCCGATATTTACCTTTTGCAGTTTTCAGAAGTGGTAAAAGTCTTTCTTTTGCAAAGGAATCTGTAGCTGTTGCTCCAAGAATCGTACCTATATAAATATTAGGCCTGCTCTTTGATTTTAGTTCTTTTAGAAGAAATTGTATCGCCTCCTCGCTAAATGAATCAGTATTTAAGTTATTAAAATATGGTAAGATAAATTGGAAAATCAGTTGACGATATTTTAAATCACCCCGATTAAACATTTCAACAATACACATGTGTTGCTCAGGATCAAGATACTTAGAAATAAATCCACCCAGCTGCATTAAAAACCAAATATTATTAAACTCATCATCATTAAGCGTCAGTTCTATCATCCAATCAAGCAACCAATAAACTGACCCAATATCGACCTTTTTAAGATTTAAAAATTCTGGAGGGATAGAACCGTGAAAAAGAGTAGAAATTAATTTCTTACTTTTTGACTTAAAGATTACGATGAAAATATCTTCTTTATGCTCCCAATTGAAGTCAATATCCTCTATTAAATAAAGAGGTTGCATGTTTTGTTCTTCAAAAGAGAGTTTGGATATATCTACCAATTCATTCAAGATTTCGGAATCATCTTGAAACATAGTACAGTATAATAATAAAACCTTTTCAAGCCCTGAAGTTGAATCGGCAATTAGTTTTACTTCATCATTTAGAATTGCAGAATTTGCGCATATACATTTTAATGCTTTTAAGTTCCAAGTTTCTTTAGCACTCTTCATGTTTTTTAATAGGCATTTAACATGATTTATATTAAATGATTCCCAAGATAAGTCTGACTGTGATTCTGCGAAATTGGCAATAAAGTATATTGTAGTTGCTGCATCATCAACTTCTAACAATAACAAATCGCCAGCAAACTGAAGTGATTCAGTTGAGTGATTATCCTGTAAAATTTCACAGATTATATCTTTATGTATCCAAGGCACTTTATTGTTAATATCTGTTACTAGTAATTTTTCTCGAAGAATTGAAAGATCCAGCTTACTTAATAAAATACCAGCACCAGAAATAAAACCTTCAATTTTATTTTCCTTTTTAGTGGGAAAAGATTCGGCTAGTTTGTTCGCCCAATTAACTATTTTATCAATGTCTGTATTTGAAATAAACATTGATATTGAGGGAGCTAACCCATTTACGCAAAAATTAAAATCATCCTTTTTCAATAGTAGCATTTCCAATATTTCATCTTTAACGGAAGCACCGTAAAGATCTACGAATCGCATTAATGCGGCAGCTCCAATAGAATCCCCTTTTTTTATGAATTTACGAAGAATTGCTTCATGTACTTTTGTAAAGGGTAAGGTGTATTCTATTGCATGCATCAATTCATAGCTAAATTTGCTTCTATCTAAATTGCTATCCGATATCTCCGAAAGCAAAAGTCCAAGCATCTCATCTCTATCTGATTCAAGATATTTAACTGCGCCCAAAGCAAGCAAAAAATCAGCCTGAATAATCTCCTTTAGCATTGTTTGTGATGTTTTAATGTCAAGCATGCTAATGGTGAGGAATATCGCCTGATCCCATCTTCGGTACTGAATAATCTCTTTTATATTTGTTTGGGTACTTTGATATCGAGAGGCGAACTCGAATGCAGCTAAAAATTCAGTTATGGATTGGTGAACAAAAGCAATACGACCACAAGTATAAGGTATTAAAAGAACTTGCGATATTAACCAGTTTACAACATCAGACCCAGATAAACCGGTCTCACTGCTTTGCGTAATTGCTTTATCGATTTCTTCAATTAAAAATGCAGTTAAAAAAGTTTCTTCTCCTTTATTTAATGTATTAAATGCGACTTTAGCTAATAGTTGCTTTAAACCGATGTCAGTGTTAAATCTTTTATTCAAAGCACACTCAATTTCACGAAATAATATGTGGTAAAAATCTCGAGGATGTGGTTCATTGGTTAACTTCACTAAACCCTTTTGTACATATTGAAAATAAAAAGGTCGTTGCAGTAACCTTAATATTTCGCCAGAGAAACGACCATCTATTGTATAATTAAGTTTTTTAAGTTCATCCTTTATTATATTTTCATCAATAAAATCAAGATTATAAGTTGAAAACCCGAAGTTATTTAATCCATCTTCAGTCCTTGAGCCAATTATTATAGTCGCACCCTCTGTCTTTGAAAAAAAAATCGAAAAATCTGACTCATATTTTCCGCTATCAAAAAGCTGCTGAGGGATTTCGTTGAATGAATCAAGGAATATTATAACACTGAAATTTTTCAATAACTCATCTAATGGTAGACTTTCGGGGAGTGTCTGTTCCACAAAAGAATAAAGATCGCCAGAATATGTTTTAAGGTCTGCAAAAATGGGGACAATTAATTTGTTCTTAACTATTGGTTCAGAAAGGCAATAGTCTTGAAGTGCTTTTGCCCAAATTGCAACGGCTTGACGTAGTGCATATGTTTTACCAGCGCCTGGAAGTCCAATTAGGAGAGCGCAACCGGTCCACTCATGTAAAAAGTCACCTACTGGCGAATGATAAAATTTATCTGGCTGGTAAAACAGTTCTCTTTTTTTACTCTCTTGTGGATGAACACGGATAGAAAATTCCGGTTCAACTTTTGGAAAACGAGACAATCCTGCGGCATACCTTGCGATTGCTAAAGTAACATCCGGAGAATTAAAATCTTTTAGAGTGCAGGCTGTTGGGTTTGGTTTCTTTGTGGCTAAACTATCTAATAGGGTTAATAGTCCGCTATGGTTCCTTTTATTATTTGCATCCAAAGATGTTGTATAGCTAATAAGGTGTAAACCGTACTGACGCCTCCAAAAGTCAACTTCCTGTTCAGAAATATCAGCCATAATTGCATAATGGTCTTGTGCTCAACCTCTATATATATTAGACAATAAATCCTTTATATAAACAAAATCTGGATCCCTCAGTCCAAATCCCAGATACACTATTGGCCGACTTGCAAATAGTGTTTTTAGTGATTCAAGAACTGCAAATCGCTCACCTTGGGGTAGAAGCTGTTTATATTGCTCTTTGGTAAGTATAATACTTTCGGAATCAGAGGCATCACCATGTGGTTTAAATATAAAATTATTAGCACGAGCATGGACAATATTTGCAGTTTCACTAAGCATTCGATTTGTTACTGGGGGTGCAAAAAAAACATCGGACTTCCATTCTTGAAGGCTTTTTTCTAAAAGGTTGTCGTAATTCGTTGTAATATAGCAACAAGGACCAAGTGAAACGATTTTTTTATGAATTTCATGTGGCTTGGCAATCCCATATTTACATGAAGCTCTGATAAAATCACCGATTTGCTGCTTCGTTAGTTTGTCAAAGCCGTAACTAGCAGCTTGCAGTAAGTCCCCTCTTTGCAATTCTGCTCTAACAAGCGCAGCTTGCCCGCCACAATTTTCAACAAATTCAGCAAGTGATTCAATCATCCCTGCCCAAGAGAGTAATCCTGACCACATTGAAATACCGGAACCGATGAATAAAACGGTATCTTCTCGCGCAAGAATTTCTTGTAAATTGTTCACTAGTATTTAACTCCTATAAAACTCAATAAAATGCGTTTTTCAAAAGAAAGTTTGTCGGCTTAGAAAGTGATTGAAAGACCCCAAAAAGCTTAGTGAGGTAATTGGCTCCATTTTAAGTGGAATATGTAGATACTACCTCGTCAAAGTTTGCAAATGAAATTAGAAAATATTAAATAAATGCTTTAGTGATAAAAAAGAAAAAAGAGATATGGAGCCTTTAGCTTTTATCAATGAAAATCCCAAAATTAGAACACCAAAACAAAATCTATATTTTGATAAAATTAAAATAATTACCATTGAATAACAAGCTGTTTTCAATTTCTATTTTGGAAATTTTATGTTTCGAGAATATTTCCATTATTTGCAAATTATAACTATCTACTGCAAACTAGATCCAAATTTTATTCAAGCCTTTCAACTTAGGACATCCTGTGCACTTGATTCATCACTCAAAATTCCTCCCTCAAAACTCCCCTCTCCTGCCTCACAGTTTGCTAAGGTTAAATTTCTTATCTTTAGGCTTATGATTTTTTACTATTTTACGGTTCGGGTCATTTAAGGATTGTGACTATGTTTTATTTACTTTTAACCGGTAGCTATGTTTGAGCGAGAAATACGATATATAACAGACTTTACCCTGAATAATATAAAAAAGCTTGGCTCTTTTTTTTCGTTCGCGGGACTGTCACAATCGCGGATTCATCCTGCAATTTTGCAATATATCTCCGCTGAGCTCGACTATCTTATTTTTCTTGACCGCCAGAGACTGCTGCAAAAGTCATTGTTCGATTATTCAGGTGCTGAAGTGGCACGCCATTTTAGCTATATAGCCGCGGAAATTAAGAAGAATAAGCTGATTCCGTTCGAAGATGCCCGGAGACTGGTTCAGCAGGCGGTAACGTATAACGTCAATTTTCTGCTCCGCCCCCGCTGGTCGCTGCGGCAGTTCGTGTATGATACCGAGGAATACCGTACCGCGGAAGAAATAAAACTCCTTTCCAACTACTCGTATTTTTATGATTATTACAAGCAGTTTATCGGCAGGTATATTGAGCGGCGCAGCGTGCAGTCGCTATCGTTAAATGAGTATTCCGAGAAAATAAATGTAATTACTCAGGAATTGCTTACCTCTCAGTTCGAAGCAATAATCAGCAGCAGCCTGGATGATACCGCATCGTTTATGACCATGGGAGATGCAAATAAAACACGCCTGCCGGTTGAAATGATTGAGATTTTTCTGAAGGACAGGAAACTCGATTATCTTATAAATAAGGTACGGCTGTCATTTTCTGCCGACCCGAAGCAAAAATTTGAGATTGACGAGTACAAAAAAATAATTCTTGGCGACCGCGACCAACTGCGTATATTTGATTTTGATGATATGCCAGAACCGGATTTAACCGAGCCAACCGTTACCTTAACGGAAAAAGCCATCGCGCAGGCCTCGCTTGAAGACAGCAAGAAAACCTTGAATCTTGATATAAATGGTTTATTTGCTGAAATGCAGACCGAGCAGGAAGATGAATCCGTTGTACCTGAACTGAATTTAGAAAAAGAACCCGTGGAACTTAGTTCTGAAGATTATACCGATATGCTGAATGATGTATTGAACGGTGATACAACACGCATAATGGGTTTTACCTTGGCACAGCAACCGGTAAAAAAGCCGGAACTTCCGGTTGTGCCTGAAGAAGAAACTGCACAGGAAACAATTGTTCCATCAACCGGGGAGAACCTTTACCCTGCATTAGTTGTTGAAAGTGATAGGGAATCCATTGAACCTGAAGAGGAACCGGCAAATGAAGAGATGGAAACGGAAATACCGGTGCTTAATAATCTTATACTTGAAGAAATACGGAGCAAGTTAAACAAAACAACCGGGGCGGAAACAGAATCAGCCGAACCGGATCAGGAATCTTTACCTGGAGAATCAGCTGATAAAGCATCTGTAGAAGCACAAGCCGGGGATAAAGATACGTTGACTCCTTTTGAGGAGGAAATTTTATCTATTTCTCTGCCTGATGGATTTGATGATTTATTTAGCGGGGCTTCCGGGGAATCAGATACCTTAACAATAGATTTGCCGGATGAATTTGACAGTTTACGATCCAGTAACGACATAGAAGAAACCGGACAACCGCAGGCTGAACCCGAACCGGAGGTGGATTTGATTCCCGGCACTGAAAATTTGTTGCCTGAAAGTGACGAACATGAAGATGCCGGGGAATTGGATAGAAGCGACAGAGAACAGCAAGAGGGCTCCGTGGAAGGTGCCACAGGTAAATCTGAAAAAAATGAGGACGCTGAGTTTTTATTTGAAATTGAAGATGAGAACACCGTACCGGAGTTTGATGCAATCTTGAATTTGACTGATGAACTGTTGAGTGAGGCTCATCCAATACAGGCTGAAGCGGATATTGTAGTAGTTGAGCTCCCGGATTTTGATGAAGAACAGCTTGAAGATGAGATATTACCCGGTGCCCAGTCATTTCTTGCCGGGGCGGTGGAAGACTCTGAAGTTGAGGTTAAACCTGAAATTGATCTTGAGGAATTTTTCCAAAAAGAATTAGAGAATATACCGGACGAAGAACCACTGATTTTTGCGACAGAAGAGAAAACAGCGGTTTTTTTTGAAGGTGAAATAAACAATGCACGCGATGTGGATATTCCGGACATCACAACTGTGGAAGCAATTCCGGAAGATGCAGCCGTGGAAGAAGCTTCGGAAGCCGCAGTTGTGGAAGAAACCCCGGTGGAACCTGCGGCAGTAGTTACTTCGGAAGATGCAGCCTTTGAGGAAACTCCTGAAGATGCAACCGTGGATGAATTACATGCACAGATACCCGAAGAACCAAGAGGTACCGAAGAAGAGGAAACCGAAACTGAATTGTTCGGTTATTTTACGACAAAAGAAACAATGCGGATTGTGGGATCCGTGTTCAGGAATGATAGTATTGATTTTGTCAATACCATCGAACGGATAGCCACGAGTGCTGGTTTTGATGAGGCGAATGATATTCTGCGGTCGGTCTTTTTTGCATACAAAGTTGACCCGGTTACAGACAGGGAAGCCAAAATGTTATTAGATAGAATTACAATGTTTTTTGAGAGATAAGAGAATACATGTTTATAGATTATGTAGAGATAAAGGTCAGCTCCGGTAAGGGCGGTGATGGAGCAATTCAATTCAGGCGGGAAAAGTATGTCCCCAAAGGCGGCCCATCGGGCGGCAATGGCGGAGACGGCGGCAACGTATGGTTAATTGCAAACGAAAATTTGAACACTTTGCTGGATAATAAATATCAGCATATGTATCTGGCACAGGCCGGGGCAGCAGGCGGTGCTTCGTTGCGCGACGGCAAGAAAGGCGAAGACCTTGAAATTTTTGTTCCTGTTGGAACGTTAATTAAAAATCTTGATACCGGTGAAATAATGTATGATTTCACCGCTCACGGTGAAAAATACTGTATTGCAAAAGGCGGGCGCGGCGGTAAGGGCAACAGCAATTTTGCTACCCCTTCGCAGCAGGTACCCCGTTGGGCGGAAGACGGCAAACCCGGGCAAGAGTTTAATATCGCGCTTGAGTTGAAGCTTATTGCTGATATTGGATTGGTTGGTTTCCCGAACGCGGGTAAATCGACATTGATATCGGTTGTCTCCGCTGCAAAGCCAAAGATTGCCGATTATCCGTTTACCACGCTTGAGCCAAATCTTGGTATCGTCCGTTACAAGGAATACCGTAGTTTTACCGTTGCCGACATCCCGGGAATTATCGAAGGCGCTTCAGAAGGTAAAGGGTTAGGCCTGCAATTCTTAAGGCACATAGAGCGCACGAAAGCATTGTGCTTTTTAATTGATGCATCTTCCGAAACATACCAGGACGATATTGACGTGTTAATGAATGAACTGGATACGTTTAGTAAAGAATTTATCGGGAAGAAAAAAATACTCGCCTTTTCAAAAAGTGACATTATTGATGAAGAAAAGCGCGATGAGCTGCTTGCCTACCGTGATGAGCGTTTTACAGCCGCTCCCATGTTGTTTTCTGCCGTAACCTCGGATAAGGTGCGAGAACTTTTAGACGAGATGTGGCGTTTAATTCATATGAAAGTTGATGATTAAAGTTTAAATGAAAGAAATAATAATGAAAAGAAATCGTATCTCGATCGTTTTTTTAACCATGCTTACATTCGGCTTATTTTTTGCCGCGTGTGACGATATTGGCAAAGTTGCTGCAGATATATTATTCACCGATCAGGATGATGTAACACTTGGGCAGCAGGTAGTAAGTCAGATAAATGCCGATACAAAGACCTATCCCATTTGGAATGATGGAAGATCCACGGAAGTAAAGTATTATTTGAATAACACTGTGCTGACTGAATTATTGAAATCGCCTGTGATTGAAAAAAAAGGAGTCTATCAATATCACATCGAAGTGATAAAGGATACAATACTAAACGCATTCGCATTACCCGGCGGGCCAATCTATGTTTACACGGGCCTACTAAAGTATCTCACCTCGGAGTCAGCCTTGGCAGGCGTTATTGGTCATGAAATTGCCCATGCCGAGAGGAGGCATGCTGCACAGCGCATGGCGGCACAGTATGGTTTGCAAATGCTCATGAATGTTGTTCTCGGTCAGAATCCCTCAACACTGGCCCAAATTGGTGCAAACTTGTTAAGCGGAATAGCTCTGCTGCAAAACAGCCAGTTAAACGAAACTGAGAGTGATGACTATTCATTCAAGTATCTGAAGGGCACAAAGTATTATCCCGGTTCAGTGAAGTTCTTTTTTGAGCAGATGCAGGCTGACGGTTTGGTGAGCGCCAGTGGTAAAGTGGAAGCATTTTTTAGCACGCACCCGGATCCGCTCTCAAGGATTGCAGGAACAAATACACGGCTTACGAATGACAATATTACCGTAATAAAATTTGACGATACAGCAAGTGGAATTAACTTGTATCGAACCGAGTATCAAAATCAAATTTGGGCTAAGCTGCCGTAAGGAAAAACAATTGATATAAACCGCGTTAGTAAGTTTAGCTTATTAAAGCGGTTTTTTATTGTTGAATAAGCAGTGAATATATGAAAAGTGAGCAGGAAACCTTACATTTGTAATCTAAATTTGCTCCCGTAGCTCAGTGGATAGAGCATCGGCCTCCGAAGCCGTGTGCGCAGGTTCGACTCCTGCCGGGAGTACCAAAACATCAGGGTCTTTTGTGGCTTAATATGTTTATATCCTGCAAAGTTTATTTGATGGAACTTTCTATACCGGTTTCACCAAAAATCTTCAGCGAAGACCCGAAGCACACTGCCCGAAACACACCTTTAAAACAGCGATACTCAAGCCATGTAAATAATATTTTCAGAAGAAGCCATTACTCTTACCGGAGCCACAAAACGGGAATGATAACTAAAATCTGCAGCGGGAGAACGGTACCGGGAAAAGGTATTTGCAGGCAAGTCGTTCAGTGAAAACTTGCCCGTCTGAGGTATTCCCTGGATAAATATTCAGAACAACTGACCTCAGGGAATTCAAGATGATACCAATTTGTAAAAATAGCCAATTCGGTAACGGGAAAGTTGTTTATATTTTGTTCAATTTTTAGCACAATATTTCTACTATTTGTTCATC
>JACPGF010000002.1:36382-64972 GCA_016182615.1 Ignavibacteriales bacterium | reverse complement strand
ATCGCAACTTCAATGGTGCGCTGTGATTTGTCACTCCCGTATATTAAGCCCTCGGGCAGTTCACGCATCCGTGAGTTTATCTCATCCCGCAAACCGGGCCAGTTGAAATTCTTAAATTCCGGCAGATTAAAGAATCCGAATTTTTTGCGGAGATATTGTGCCGGGATGCGGCAATAGCTCATCAGGGCTTCACAAAGTATAGTCCCGGAGCCGCACATGCAATCCCAAAGCGGGGTTTCACCATCCCATTGGCTTAAGCGAACAATAGCTGCGGCAAGTGTTTCCTGCATCGGAGCCTCACCTGCCAGCAGCCTGTAACCACGCTTGTGCAGCGATTCACCCGAAGTATCAAGGCTAAGCACTGCCAGCTCTTTTTCGATGTGCAGGTTAAACCGGATATCCGGATTCTTAGTGTCAACATCGGGTCTTCTGCCGTAGTACGCGGTAAAGTGATCGGCTATAACATCTTTAAGCACCTGTGCCGCGTAAAGCGAGTTGGTTATCCTGCTTTGTGTAACCGTTGAGGTGATTGCAAAAGTCGTATCAACAGACATGAAATCTTCCCAGTTGATTTTGGAAGCGTTCCGTGTAATTGCACCGGGATTGACACATTGAAATTCTTTAAGCGGGGCAAGCACCCTTGAAAGCATGCGGGCACAATAATTTACTCTGCACAAAGTGCTTATGTCTGCTTTAAAATAAACGCCCCGGTAAACGGGTTCAACTTCTGTTGCACCGAGCTCGCGCAGCTCAGCGGCACACAGCTCTTCCATCTGCCCGGGCGCTTGTGCAAAAAATGTCTGGTCTTCCTGATATCTGTACATTGTTTCCTGAAATTTGTGTATCTGCTTATCTTACGCAGCGGAAAATAAAAATTACGTTGTACAATATCGGGAATAATGAGCAATTTTGAGCAATTATGAATTTTGAGTTATGAATGATGAGTTCATAATGATGCACGCCAGTTAGATGATTTAGGGCGCATCTGGTGATTATTGAAAGAAGGAGGGTTACTATCTGCGTTCTTAGCGCTTACTTGGCAACTTTGTGGTAAATTGCAGATAAAAAAAATCAGCAATCGGGAAGAAATCTAAGTTTTTTTATTTGTTTCTTTAAATATTGAGCCGCTGTTAAACGCAAAGACGCCAAGTAAACGCAAAGTACGCCAGGGGGAATGCTGGTATAGTCATTAGAGCCAAATGTGTACTCAAAATAATATCTCCTGAAAAAGTCATTCCTTCATTGTAAAATGCCTTTTGTAAAATGCAATGGCGCTTTTTGTTGCTGATACGCCGGATTCCTTATCGAGCAGTTCACATTCCATTCCAAGTTTGTCCATTTTATCTTTCAGGTATAATCCGAAATTATAGTGATGGATTGCCTCGTTAACAATTGTGGGCGTTGTTTTGGGAGCGCTGTAGTATGCCCAAACCGCGGGGTCATCTTTTGTTAAGTAGGTTACGGGACTGGCTTGTTTGTACAAATCTTTCGCTTTCTGTGTGTTCAATTCGGCTGAATCTATGCCAAGATATTTGCCGTTAAACATGCTGTTGCCCAAAGCCAGCTCACCTACAATTTCACGAATAACATCGGGTTCAAGGGTGCTCTGCCCGGAGAATACTGTGGCACATGAAACTCTGGTTGACATTTTGAGCACGGGGTCTTCATTATTTATGTCAGCAAGATCATCGTGAAATGCCAGCCAAAGAGAAGTACAACCGCCTGCCGAACTTCCGGTGAGTGCAATTTTATCCGGGTCAACATTAAACTCTTTGGCATAATACCGAACATACTGGATGGCTCTCGCGCAGTCGTAATAGTGCTGGGGGAAGGAAACCTCGGGTGTTAAGCGGTAATTAATGGCCATGAAGGAAATACCTGTTTTTAACAAGCCCTGTATCATTGGTGCAGACACTTTGGATTTGTCACCGCTTCTAAAACTGCCGCCGTGAATATATATAACCAAAGGAGTGGGGGTATTTGAGGCGGCTTTCCAAAAATCATAATTATTCAACGCGTGTTGCCCGTACTTCGCGTCGCTTGAATCGGGTGCAGGTACATCCTGCGTGTAAACACGCCCGTTTGTAAATAATACAAAGGAAATAACGGTTAGGAGGGAAAGGCAAATTTTCATTTAGCACCTGCACGATAAATTTCATTTTTAGGTTTAATAGTCAAGATTTATAGGCGTAAATTACAAAATAGGGAAACGATTTAATCGGAATAATCAGCCTAAGGTGCCTTTCCAGTGCAAATAAAATAAAGGTAGATTAATTTCTAAATTTGAAATACACATATATTCAAGCATTCCTTTAAGAAATTTTTAAAGTGAGCACTCATACAGGCTTGAGATTGGACGAACTCGTAAAAAGTTTACCGTTTATTGACGAAGAGGAAATTGTAAAAATTGGGAAAGATAAAATTAGTGATTTTTGCATTTCACATTTAATCATTAATGGCAGAGCCAAATAATTGTAAATAAAGGTTATACTTCACTATGCATCCTTTCAAACAACTAAACCCCTGAAGGCAAGGGGTTAGAGGAAATGCGTACCGAAGGTCCCCCTAAAGTGGATAAACCGGACTCGAACCGGTTTACCAACCATTTGATGGTTGGCACGAAGTTTAAGTTTTTCTGAAAGAAAATGAGTTAACCCTGTTGCTGTGGAAAATTATGAAGCTGCCTCGAGAAATGCATGTAAAAATCTTTTACCCGATGAGGATTTGCGATATTTTTCACGCTCTCTTGCTGCAACACCATTTTGACAAAGTTCAGAATAAATAAGCCTAAAAGGAGCAAAGTGTTTGGTCGATTTGTTATACCCCTTGTTATGCCTCTCGATTCTTGCTTCGAGGTCTTCGGTCATCCCGACATAAATGAAATTATGATTGATACTCTTTAATGCATAAACAGTAAACATAAAACACCTCCGAATTAAAATAAAAAACCCCGACTTTGTCGGGGTTAAGCGAGTACCGAAGGCCGGACTCGAACCGGCACGAAGTTTAAGCTTCACTGGATTTTGAGTCCAGCGCGTCTACCAATTCCGCCACTCCGGCATTTATTTGAGCCACAAATTTAACAAAATTACCGTACACTAACAACCGAAACCCGAAATAATGCAAAGTTTTTTTGGCAGGTTTGCCCGGCAAATCACTAATATGCAAGGCACTGGTGAAATCCTGTTAAAAAGACGGGATTTAAAGATATATTATAGGCTCAAAATTTTTTGGTTTTTCTTACCGGAGCTAAAGTAAATAATGAAATTCTTCTTTTTTATAGTTTTTAGTTTTGCGGCCCTATTTGCACAACCCAAATTGGATAGTTTGCTGCAAGCAATGAAGGGAAAAGATGATACCGTAGTTGTAAAAAAACTTGCCGCACTCTGTTGGGAGTATCGCAGCGTTCACCCACGAGCTTCAATAGGATACGGGGAGGCAGCATTGCGGCTGCTAAAAGATCAACCGGATAACCGGTACAAATCCGAAGTGTTGAATTTTCTTGGTGTTATTTATGGTAACCTTGGGCAGTTGGACTCGGCCTATACTTATTACCGCAAAGCGATACAGGTATCTAAAGTTATTGATGACCAGAACCAGATCGCGTACTCGCTTAATAACCTTGGTGACTACTACATCAAGAATGCGCTCTATTCAACGGCGCTTGAAAACATCATCGAGGCGTATCAGATATTTGAAAAAATACAGAATAAGCAAGGCCTTGCATACTCGGTAAATGATATTGGTGAGATTTATCTGATACAAAAAGATTATCAAAAGGCTCTTACCTATTTTAAGCGCGCGGCGCAGTTGCGCAGGGAACGCGATGATATGCGCGGTTATGCTAAAACACTAATAAACATGGCCAATGTGTATGAAAACCTGCAGCAATATGATAAAGCGTTCGAGGTTTTTGACGAGGCATTGGATGCAAGTTCAAAAGTTGACTATGTGAAGGGGAAAAGCTGGATATTTGCCGGTATTGCGGATCTATACATGAAGCAGGGTAAATATTATTACGCTCTGCAAAACTGTGAAAAGTCACTAGCTATTGACACGGCAATTGCCAACAAGTACGGTGAAATTATCAATTACAACCGGCTTGGAAGCATTTATATGAAACTCTCAGATAACACAAAGGCAAAGTTTTATCTCGAGAAAGCAAAACTTGAATCACAAATGACCGGGCATATCGATCAACTGATGGTGGCCAATAAATATATCACCGATTTGTTTATTGATGCGGGGGATTACAAGTCTGCTTATTTTTCATTAAAAGATTACGCAACCCTAAACGAGAGCATCTTTTCCCAGCAGAACCTGAATAAAATTGCCGACCTGCAAACTGCATTTGTTACAGAGAAAAAGGAACAGGAAAACGAACTGCTTAAAAAAGATATCGAGTATCAGAAAACCACGATATACTTTGTTATACTGATCACGGTTCTAATTCTTGCCGGAGTCGGTCTTGTTATTTCAAAATACAAATCTGAAAAACGGGCTAACCTGCTCCTGAAGGAGTTAAACTCTTCAAAAGATAAGTTCTTTTCGATTATAGCCCACGACTTGAAAGGCCCAATAGGAGCGGTTTCTAATCTTGCAGACATTCTCAAGACAGATTATACCGAGTTGTCGGAAGAAGATAGGATGCATATTATTTCGGCCTTTTCCGAGGCATCTACCGAAGTGCAAAAACTCATTTCGAATTTGCTTACCTGGGCCAATACGCAAAAGGGCGGTATGGGTGTTAATAAATCCGAGTTAAACATTAAAACCATGCTAGAGTCGATTACCGAGAGGCACAAACTGCTGGCCTCTAATAAAAATTTGGTGTTGATTGTTGAGGCTGCGGCAGATATTTATATTTCAGCTGACAGGTATATTATTGAAACTATTACCGGAAATTTTATCACGAATGCAATTAAGTTCTCGTATAAGCACACGGAAATACTTATTTCAGGTAAACGCACGGGGAATCAAATAGAGATAGCCGTTTCCGATTCAGGCGTTGGTATTGATAAGGTGACATTGGAAAATTTATTAAAGGTTGAATCGAAGATAAGTACCATAGGTACCAACAATGAAAAAGGCACGGGCTTAGGTTTGAAGATCTGTAAAGAATTCGCAGAGCTTCATCATGGAACAATAGAGATAGAAAGCACTGAAGGGAAGGGAAGCACATTTATTTTCCGTTTCCCGGCATGATAACATTTATAAATTGAGAGATGTTAAGGGCCTTTTCTAAAATAGTAATACAGGTTAGTTTAAGTGTAAAAATCCCCGGCAGGTTCCGGGGATTTTTATTTTTAAACATGAGCTGATTAACGAAACTTGCTTATACAGTTAAACAACTTTCCCATTGTACCAATTGAAATATTGTTCTGCCCCATCTTTACCGGAAAGCACAAGGGCATTTTTCATTTCATTGCTGATAGAAAAATCGGTTGTGCCAACTCCTTTTGTATCGATATAAATAGTCCGTGCCCAATCGTCATTATGCAGGTGGGCATTGTCCTGAGCCTGCATGATCGTTTCAATCAGTCCCCACGAGTAGTCAAAAAAATTGTCTATCATTTTGTGTTTTGGAGCCATATGGTCTTTGAACATGGATATCTCGTCTTTTGAGTCTAACCGGAAACCAAGTGTTTCTTTGTTGAAAATATATTGATATTCGGGTGAATCGTTTAGTCCAAGGTTACTGTTAATTGCCTTATAGTAATCGGGCATAATTGAGTGAGCAGGCGAGACATATTTTTTTCGGTCGAATAGTTTAACTGGATAATTGTCCAACACCCCGCCATCAACATACACGTCTCCCAAGTCATTTCTTTTCGCAGCAAAGAATAAAGGAATTGACATAGATTTACGCACAGCATCGGCAACACACATTGTTGGTGTATGTTCCACGGAGAAAACTTCAGAGAAACGCGTGGAAAGGTTTGTTGCCATGAAGTAGAGTGATTTAAATTTTCGCGAAGACTTCAAAGCTTCAATATCAGCAAATGTTGATTCGGCATTGCCTGTTTTTTGTTCAATTAAGCGGGCAATCCACTCCCTGAAAAAATCCCCCTTGTACCAGCCGAATTCTTCAATGAGCCTTTTTGTATCCTGAATAAAGCCCCATGAGTCATCCATGAACTGGTTAAAGTCCAAAGACCATAGAATCTCTTTTGTCTCATTTAACGAGAAGCCAAGACCGACTAGAACCGCGTTGATTGCGCCCGCGGAAGTACCACCCACGCGCTCAACTTTTTCAACTATCCCTAAATTATTTAGCACTTCAAGTGCGCCAACGTATGCAATACCTTTTACACCACCGCCTTCAAACACAAGATTTTTGAATTGATAGTCCATGCTGCCCTCATTGATTTAGAAAAAGTTTTGTTTTATATTCTTCCGGAATGGAACCAATATTATTGAATATTTTATTTGACAAAAAGTAAAGAAAGCTTACTTAGTAATAATATTAGGCTATAATCCCAATTGAAAAAAATGATGAGTTGAAACTACGCTGATTTTTGTAATGAAAAAAGAGAATGGTTCGACGAACAGCGGTGCATACCAGAGGGAGGGAAAAGACTATTATCTTTACAATTCATTTTTAATACAAAGCACCCGGATTTACACTTTGCATTTTGCCTTCTATATCCATTATCAATTACTCATTGCACGGCACGAGTACTCTATTTTAAAATGCGCCGTTTTATTTTGGTAATAAGCGATGGCTTGAGCTTTTTATAAAACCGTGCAAAGGCCTGATGTATCAATGGATATTCGTGTACGTCTATTAATTGCAAATCTATCGGTTGGTTTGCAACCGTTGTGTCGAAATCACTGATGTTATCACTATGTGTCCCCATTCCATCCATACCAATATTTTTTACCAATGATTTGCCGGGGTACAATGTGTACATATCTTCCAAAAATGCCGAAGCTGACCAGCGTATTGCCCATGAATCATTCTTACCAGCAATTTGTTTTTTTAACATTGCCGTGTATTCGGCATTGCCCTCAAAATCAAAAGAGTCCGTGAGATATCTCTTTTCAAGTTCATTAAGAAGCCATTTCCCATCAGCGTTGAATTTTTGCCATGCCCGCCGCCATGTAGCCCAGCCCCAGCAATCGGTACCACGAATAAAAAAGGAATCGGGAGTTTCAATATCAAGGGGATAGAGATAACCGTGAATACTTGCTACTTTTTCGTGGTCTTTATACAAAACCAATGCCTTGTGCATATATTGCAGGAAGTACGGGGATAAGTACAGGTCATCTTCAAGCACGATGATTTGTTCCTCGACTGCAAGAATGCTGCTTACCCCGGTTATTATGGATTGGGCTAAACCAAGATTCACTTCACGCTCAACAATTTCAACTTGTGCAAATCCCGTTATGCTGTGTATATACCTTCTTACTTCGTTAACCGCGTGTTCATCTTTTGCTGTTTTTGGGGCATCGGAAAAAATGATTAAACGGCTGCTTGCTGCTTCTGCATTTGCAAGCAACGACTCTACAGTTTGTTTTGTATGGTGGAGGCGTTTGTACACGAACAGCGCGATAGGAACATTCATGTTTAATCCTCGAGTGCCTGTGTCAGGTCGCTAAGAATGTCTTCTATATCCTCAATGCCAACGGATAATCTGACAAGGTTCCCGGTTATTCCTGAAGCTTCGCGTTTATCAGCGGGTACGGACGAGTGCGACATGGTGGCTGAATGGTTAACCATGCTTTCTACTCCTCCTAAGCTTTCGCACAGGCTAAAGAGTTTTAGTTTTTTCAAGAAGTGCTTTGTCGTTGCGAAATCGTGAAATTCGATGCTGACAACACCACCAAAACCAGTCATTTGTTTTTGTGCAATTGCTTTGCCCGGATGGTTCGGCAGCCCGGGATAATAAATGTTTTTAATTTTTGGATGTGCATGCAGATAGAGTGCAACCGCGAGAGCATTGTCGTTATGTTTCTGCATGCGCAAGGGCAGTGTTTTAACCGAACGTAAAGTCAGCCAGCAGTCAAACGGGGAGGGTATTGCCCCAACAGCTTTCTGATTGAATCTAAGCTTTTTATTTAAAGTGTCGCTGTTTGTTACCACGATACCCCCGATAATATCGCTATGGCCGCTGAGATATTTTGAAGTGCTGTGCAGAACAAGGTCAATGCCATGCGACAAAGGCCGCTGGAAATACGGAGTCATGAATGTATTGTCTGCAACGCTGATAATACCATTCACTTTGGCAAATCCGGCAACCAAGTCAATATCAGTCAGTTTCAGCAAAGGGTTAGAAGGGGTCTCGATATAAACAAGCTTCGTTTCAGACCGAAGAGCATCTTGCAGGTTTTCGATTGAGTCGGGATTAACAAACGAACTGCTGATACCATACTTGCCCATGTATTGCTCAAACAGGCGGAAGGTGCCGCCATACACTTCCTCGGCGATAATAACATGGTCGCCTGCCGATAGCAGCGACATGATACTATGAACGGCCGCAACTCCCGATGAGAAAGCTATACCATGCAGGCCTCCTTCAAGAGCAGCAATACTTTTCTCGAGAGCTTCCCGCGTAGGGTTTTGCACCCGTGAGTAAAGATATGGCACATCTGCACCAAGTTCATCTTGTGCAAAAGTTGAAGCCATGAAAATTGGTAAACTGACCGCGCCGGTTACTTTTTCATGAGGTTGTCCAGCATGAATTGCATCTGTAGCGAAACCCATATAATCT
Source organism: Ignavibacteriales bacterium (assembly GCA_016182615.1). Lineage (GTDB taxonomy): Bacteria > Bacteroidota > Ignavibacteria > Ignavibacteriales > Ignavibacteriaceae > JACPGF01. The sequence continues at coordinate 56,258 of JACPGF010000002.1, read as the reverse complement.
TTTTCTTGTAATTTTTATGCAACATGAATGTGTAATATACAATTATAATTTTTATTCTTTCAAGAATCGTTGTAAATTAAAACCTTTGAAACTCAGTTCACTACTTAACCCCTTGGAACAGATGGAAAAACAAGCGAAGGATGAATTAAAGCGCCGGCTTAGTTTAACCGCCGCAACAATGATTGTTGCCGGCTCTATGATTGGCTCGGGTATTTTCAGAAAACCTGCAACAATGGCGGGGCAATTAATGTCTCCCGAATTACTTATAGCAGTTTGGATTATTGCCGGTGTTATCACCTTTATCGGTGCTTTGGTCAATGCCGAAATCGCGGGTATGATAGACTCAACCGGCGGGCAATACGTCTATTTCCGGAAGATGTATGGTGATTTTACCGCCTACCTGTATGGCTGGTCTATTCTCTCGGTTATACAAACCGGCAGCCAGGCGGCAATTGCTTACGTGTTTGCAGAATATACCGGCTATTTCTTTACATTGCCCCAAGCACCCGAGTGGATGCGCCAAATTTCGGTCTATATGCCTTTTGTAGGCAACATCTATCCTTTCGCTGAATTCGGCACCAAACTAGTTGCAATAGGATGCCTGCTGTTTTTAACTGGTGTTAATTATATCGGGGTCTTCTTTGGCGGAATTGTTCAAACGATAGTGACGTATGTTAAAATCATTTCCATTCTGCTGCTCGGAGTTTTGCTGCTTATTTTCGGTCAGGGAAGCGCGGCAAACTTTAGTACATCGGCAGGAGCCGTAATGCCGCATGGTACGGGTTTAATTATGATGATCGGGCTTGCACTTTCCGGTGCATTTTGGGCGTACGACGGCTGGAATAATGTTACTTTCGTATCAGGTGAAGTTGTAAAACCACAGCGCAATGTACCTCTTGGTTTGTTATACGGAACGCTTATTTGCATAGGTGTATATGTTTTTATCAATGTGGCATATTTATATGTTATGCCTGTTGAGATTATGAAAGATAGTAAACTGGTTGCTGCAGCAGCAAGTGAAAAAATATTCGGCAGCGCGGGAGCCTCAATCATCTCGATTGGCGTAATCATTTCCACGTTCGGGGCACTCAACGGCAGTATTCTCTCGACCGCGCGTGTGCAGTTCGCGATGTCGCGCGATAAGCTTTTTTTCGAGCCGCTTGGCAGGGTGCATAAAAAATTTGCCACACCTCATGTCTCATTGCTTATACAGGGGTTGTGGTCTGCCGTGCTGGTACTCTCCGGCTCGTTTGATACCATTTCGGATTATGTTATTTTTGCCGCTTGGCTATTTTATATGCTTGGCGCGTATGGAGTAATTATCCTGCGTAAAAAGATGCCGGGCGCCCACCGGCCTTATAAGGTATGGGGATATCCGTACACCCCGATTATTTTTATCGTGTTTTCGTTTTTATTTTTGGTAAACACCATTGTTGCCGATACGGAAAATGCAATGATGGGAGTAATACTCATCATGAGCGGTTTACCGTTTTATTTTTTGCTCAAGTATAAATCACGTAAAGAGAAATAACAGCATGTCCACGAAACCTAAAATTGTACTTATCGATGCATTAGCACTGGCGTACAAAGCATATTTTGCATTTATCAGCAGGCCGCTTAGAACAAAAGCGGGATTCCCAACCTCTGCCATTTTTGGTTTTATCACGCAGACCATTAAAATTCTGGAAGATATACAGCCGGATTACTGCATTGTAGCATTTGACCACAAGGAACCGACATTCCGGCACAAGGAATATAAAGAGTACAAGGCAAACAGGGCGCAAATGCCCGAAGATATGATTCCGCAGCTACACAAACTGCGTGAACTGCTTGAGCTGATGAATCTGCCTGTTGTAATATTACCCGGGTATGAAGCGGATGATTTAATAGGCACGCTTGCTAAAAGGGCTGCCGCGCTTGGAATGGAAGCCTATATGGCAACACCCGATAAAGATTATGTACAGTTAATTACCGATTCGGTATTTATGATTAAGCCGGGCAAGGGAACCGATGAGCCCGAAATTATTACTCCCGAGCGGGCTAAAGCCGACTACGGTTTTGATCCGGTTCGGATGACGGATTATCTTGCTCTTATTGGTGATTCCTCGGATAATGTTCCCGGTGTAAAGGGCATAGGCCCCAAAGGTGCTGTGCCGCTTATTCAGCAATACGGAACCGTAGAAAACATATATGCGCACATTGATGAAATTAGTTCTGCATCAATTAAAAACAAACTCATCGAGGGGAAAGATTCCGCTGTACTTTCAAAATATCTGGTAACCATTATTACTGATGTGCCATACGAGTTTGATATTGAAAGCTGTAAACTAAAACACCCGGATTATGACAAACTTACCCCGGTTTTCGAGGAACTGGAAATTAAGGCTCCTTATGTAAAACTAAGGCAGTTCTATAACGGCAAGTTTAATGAGCCTGATGTAACTGAAACAGTCCCTGAAGCACCGAAACAGTTTACAATGGAACAGTCTAAATACGGCTTGATAACAAATTCCGTTGAAGCGGAAAAGTTAGCTAACAAACTGCTCGGGGTGGATTTGCTGGTGTTTGATACCGAGACCGATGGGCTTGATACCCGCACACTCAATCTTGCCGGGGCATCGTTTTGTGTAAATAAAGGGGAGGCATATTTTGTTGCAGTGAATCCATTTACTGCTTCACGTGATTTATTTCAACCTGAATTGCATGACAGGCTTTCATTAAAAGAATTTGTCCGGATTTTTAAGCCGGTTTTTGAGAGTGACAAGATTAAAAAGGTTTGTCAGAACGGCAAGTATGATATTGCCGTTATGCGGAACATTGGCATCATGGTGAAAAATTTTTATTACGATACCATGATTGCAGGCTATCTGATAGACCCTGACCAGAAAATCGGCATGGATGATTTGAGCGAAAAATATCTGGATTATAAACCGATTCCATTATCCTCACTAATTGGGGCAAAAAAAGATGCGAAGCTGATTTTCGAGGTGCCTTTGCAGCAGCTTTCCGATTACGCGGCTGAAGACGCGGATATAACCTTCCAGTTGTATGAAAAAACGAAAGTGCTTCTTGAAGAGAGTGGTTTACATAAAGTCGCGTATGAAGTTGATTTCCCTTTAGTAGCAACATTGGAAGATATGGAAAACAACGGGGTGCGGGTTGATGGTAACATTCTCCGGTTGTTTAGCGCCGATTTACAGAAAATGCTCGAGGGTCTTTCACAGAGAATTTGCGCGATGGCGGGAGAACAATTCAATATCAATTCAACACAGCAATTGCAGCGGATACTCTTCGAGAAATTAAAACTCCCTGTAACAAAAAAGACAAAAACCGGTTATTCCACCGACGCACAATCGCTTGAAACTTTGCGTGGTACCCATGATATAATTGACGAGATGCTTTCATACCGGCAAATCAGTAAGCTGAAATCGACCTATTCCGATGCGCTTCCTCTGTTGGTGAGCCCGGTTACCGGGAAAATCCATACAACCTATAACCAAACAATTGCCGCAACCGGCAGGCTTTCCAGTATTGACCCCAACCTGCAAAACATACCAATACGGACGGAATTGGGTAAAGAAATCAGGAAAGCATTTATCCCCTCCGATAAGGAGCATACATTGCTGAGTGCCGACTACAGCCAGATTGAACTGCGTATTATGGCAAGCATGTGCGGCGATGAACGGTTAATTGAGGCTTTTACCAACGGTGAAGATATTCACCGCAGGACTGCCGCATTAGTTTTCAAGGTTGCACCTGAACAGGTAACCCCCGATATGCGCCGGAAAGCTAAGGAAGTAAACTTTGGCATCATGTATGGTCTTGGGGCGTTTGGTTTAAAAACACGGCTTGGTATCTCTCAGGCAGAAGCTAAAAACATCATTCTCACGTACAACGAAACTTTTCCAAGAATTGCAGATTTCATACAACAGTGTAAAGAGTTCGCCCGTGAAAAGGGCTACTCGGAAACATTGCTCGGCCGCAGAAGATACCTGCGGAACATTAACAGCAGTAACGCGATGGCAAAACAATTTGAGGAGCGTGTCGCGGTCAATATGCCAATACAGGGTACCGCGGCCGACATGATAAAAATTGCGATGAACAACATTCACCTGAAGCTGAAAGAATTGCAGCTTAATACGAAAATGGTTCTGCAGGTACACGATGAACTGGTGTTTGATGTATATAAACCCGAGCTGGAAACTGTTAAAGCCTTCGTGAAAGAACTGATGGAAAATGCGCTGCCGCTGCGTGTTCCGGTAACGGTTGAAATGGGCACCGGGGATAACTGGATAGAAGCTCATTAAAGCAATTATCGTGCATGAAAAACTAATCTGCGTAAAAAGTGCAGAATATTATGCACGAGCTAAAGCAGGCAAGATGCAAATGAATAAAATTTAAGGTAGCGGCACATGTTGTTATTTTCATTACCGCTTGGTTCAGGCTCTGCTGGTTTATTCATTATTCATTCCTCCCAGTTCTTTCGCCACTTTTTCCCCGTCTGAGGTGAGCAGCACTGCTCCCCTCAAGTCGGTTCGTTCAACGGGTATGTTATGTTCCTGCAGCCTGTGCAGCAATTCAGGATGCGGATGACTGTACACATTTTTCAAACCACAGCTTATTACAGCCAGTTGCGGACTGACGGCATTCAGGAATGCGTCACACGTTCCGTACTTGCTGCCATGGTGTGCAACTTTAAGAATGGTGGCGTGCAAAAGCGGGCTATAAAATTTTAGCCAATTTTCCTCCCTGACTTTTTGTGCATCGCCCGTAAAAAAGAAGGAAGTGCTCCCGTAAACTATTTTTACAGCAATACTCTTGTCATTCAAAGTTTTTCCCGTGGCGCAGCCCGCCTCATTTGCCATAAAATAAATCCTTGCACCGCCGATACGCCATATCCTGTCATGGGGTGATGTACAGTGGGCACCACAGGCCTTAGACAATGCTCTGAGTAAACTGTCCACATCCGGTTTAGTATCAGCCGGAGGAATGTGCATATTTCTAATCCTCCCGGTATTCAGCAATGCGGCAATGCCCTTGTAATGATCAGCATCGTAATGGGTAATAATCACATGGTCAATTTTTTGTATGCCAAGGTAGTCCAACAGCGGGAGCAATTTTTCTTTCCCGGTATCATATCTACTGCTCGCGTTCCCGGCATCAATGAGCATAGTAACACCGTTGGGCATTTTTACCAGGCTTGCATCACCCTGCCCGACATCAACAAAAAGAACCGAAAGTTTTCCTTTTTTGAAAATTCCATTTTGCGAATTGATATTTATACATTGCAGCACTCCAACGCAAAGCAATGTAATAATGACAAATGCTATTGTGTTCCGGCAGCGCCTGACAACTTCTATATAGACAATAAAAAACACCAAACTGATTATTGCTGCAAATACGGAAAAGCCGGAAACAACTAACCAGGAGTAACTACCACCCGCTATGTTGGTAATCCAATAGATAAGCCGGACAAGGAGATTAACCCCGTCACCAGCAAGTGCCCCCAACTGCATAAAGATACTCCCCGCGATAAGCGACATGATTGCTCCGCCTATAACGAATGATATTCCCGGCACCACCAATGCATTTGCCAGCAAAGCAGTTAGCGAAACTTTTCCGAAATAGTAATTAGTGAAGGGCATAGTACCCAACTGCGCCACGAATGTGAGGAATAATATATTGATACCTTTCCTCAGCCATACTTTTTTAATTTTACCAGTGTATTGCTGCATAACCGGATACGCATAAAGCAAGGCAAACACGCCTGCAAAAGACAATTGAAAACTCGGTGTAAATAGGTCAGACGGTGCAAAAACCAACGAGACAAATGCAGTACTGAACAACGCAGACATAGGCTGAACCTGCCTGCCTAACAAAACATTTATTACAAGCATTGCACCCATAATAACAGCCCTGTTAACCGGTGGTGAGTTACCGGCAATGAGCCAGAATGCAAGTATCGTGAACAACATGCACAGATATTTTGTACGCATAGAAAACCTGCCAAGCAGCAGCACGACAAGATAACCAACGAACGCCACATTTAATCCGGATACCGCCAGCACATGGGCAACACCCGCGTTCACAAATTCTTTTTGTACTTCACGGTCAATTCCAGTTCTGTCACCGAGAAGCAGTCCCTTCACCAAACCGGCAGCCTCGGCGTTCATTAACAAATCTGCCTTATGGGCGATTGCGCTGCGAATCGCCTTACCTGCAAATGGCAGTATGTCCTTTTCAGTACTCAATATTACAAGTGAATCTTTTGGACCGTAACGTAAGACGCCGCTGAACCCCTGCTGATTGAGATACTCAGCGTAATCGAATTCACCCGGGTTCCTGCTCCTGTTGCCGGTAGAAAGTGAGCCGGAAACCCCAATGTAATTACCGGATTGTATCGCGCTGTAAATTTTGGATATCTTTTGCGTATCCGGGTTTTGCAAAGTACATTTCAAATGCCATATACCTGTATATTTACCCTCAGGTATCAGCAGTGAATCACATACTAACTCAAACCCGAACTTATTTGCATGCAGCAAGCCGATGTTTTGCACTCTGCCAAAAACTTCTGCATGTACCGAGGCTTCGGATAGAAACCCCGGACGAGTTACTTTTCTGTCAAATAGTTTCAGGCTAAGGATTCCAAGGGAAAAGAAAACGATGGCTATAAGTATCATCGGGTGGACTCTTACCCTTTTAAAAAAGATACTTCCAAGCGCGGCAAGTATGAGAAGAATCGTAAGGCTTAAAAATGAAATGACTGAAGAAAAATGAAAGAACCAGCAGGCAACTTCGCCCAACATAAAAGCTGATGCAAGGACAACAGGATTGAGGCTGCTTAAATCATTTTTCTTTATTTTCATTGCATCGCCCGGCTGCCTCCTGCTATTCCTTCAATTGTAATCGGGTAATAGCATTTTTTATGTCTTTTAGCTGCACAATTTCCCCTGCTATCCATCTGGCATGTTTACCGGCGGCTATACCAAGTGCAGGATTATAGGTATGTGTTTTAACCGAAATGTCCTCGAGATTACCGTGGTCAGAAACGACAATAAGCGTCACATCTTCGGGAATATTTGTGAGCAATGTATATAAAAAATTATCGATTTCATGGTAAAAATTCATAAACTCTAACGGGTAACGGCCATGCCCTATATAATCGGTCAGGAAGTATTCATACAAGGTAAAATCATGAAGCTGCGCAATTTTCAGCAGCCTTTTCGCGGCAAGTTCAGGGGTTATTACCGGCAAGTGATAGCCGAGTTTAGTGTTCCAGCGCTCGTTGGTTATTTCGGCTGTCAGTGCTTTGCCTTTATATACTTCGGCTGATTTATACAACCGGTAACCAGCTGACTGATAACATATTGTTGTGGCACTAAGCCTGCGTGTGTGTGTCTTCAGGTACGTGAAAAATGCTTTCGGGTACGCGTTTGCAAAGACCGCCTGCAAATTATGTTCCTTGTACCAGCGGAAAATATTATGCTCCTCGATAAGCGGCAGGAGAGACGAATGCGGGTACGGCCCAAAATGCATATCGAGATGCTGCTGCGCGTTAATCCCGCAAAAAATTGAGGTTTGCCCAGTGCCGCTCTGCGGAAAACCACCGACACCCATAATTGCATCTATGGGGAACAGGACAGCATTGCCTTTTTGTAAAGTCTGGTTTTCAAGACTCGGGCGCTGCTTAAAAAAAGTATCAAATGTTTTAAAGCCATACTTGAAGAAGGGATTCTTTTCTGCATTGGCTTCACCAATACCAACACCATCCAGGAAAACGAGCAGGATTTTTTGCGGCATCAGGTTTTTTCCTTGCTGCGGATTTCGATTGTTACCGGCCCGTCATTAAAAATTTTAACCTGCATCATTGCACCAAAAATACCTGTCTTCACTTTTTCTTCGCCAAGCAATTTTTTCATTCTATCGATAAATGCCTCGTATAGAGGAACCGCCAGCTCTGGCCGCGCTGCGCCGGAAAAACTGGGCCTGTTGCCTTTTTGCGCATCACCGTATAAAGTAAACTGCGAAATGATAAGTACTTCCCCTGATATATCAGATAAGGAAAGATTCATCTTATCATTGGCATCTTCGAACACCCGCAAGTTGTAACACTTTTCTGCCAGAAATAATGCATCTTCAAGAGTATCCCCGGTTTTAATGCCAAGCAGAATCACGTACCCTTTCCCGATTCCGGCGTTGTAGTTTTCTTTGGCAATATATACGCTGCCTTCCGAAACCCTTTGTATAATTACTTTCATATTTTCTTTCCGGTAATTATCCGTTCGATGCCCTGCAAATCTTTTACAACACGGATTTCACTTAAGTTGTTCTTCTCCATAATCGCAACAATCTCCGTGAACTGGTCCTTACCTGCTTCGAAGAAAAGACTACCCCCTGCGGTTAACAATACACCGCACAAGCCGCAAATACGGTTATAAAACCGATACCCGTTACCTTCATCGGTAACGGCGTTTCTTGGCTCGTAACGCACAATTTCCGCTTGTAATCCTTGAAATTCCGACTGGCTCACGTAAGGTGGATTGGACACGATTATATCGAACACGCCAAGGTTTTCTATTTCATTAGCAAAAATATCCATACACTCGAAACGTATCCTTGAGTTTAATCCATAGCTCTCCGCGTTTTCTTTTGCAAGGTTTAATGCATCATTTGAAATATCTATAGACACGATTTCCGCATCCTTCAGGTTATGGCCAAGCGCCACCGGTATATTACCGCTGCCGGAACCGATGTCAAGTATCCGGCATTGTCCCTTTCCTTTTGCCGCCTCGATAACTTCTTCAACAAGCAGCTCGGTTTCAGGCCTGGGTATTAATGCCGATTGATTAACCTGCAGTGAAACATTGTAAAACTCAACCGAACCAAGCAGGTACTGTAATGGAAAATTTTCCGATCGTTTTTTTATCAACTCGCGGTATTGATCGGTTTCTGCTTTGCCAACGGGTTTATCAAACATCAAATATAAATCAATACGGCGGCAGTGCAGCACAAAAGCTAACAGCATTTCAGCGTTATAGCGTGGAGATTCAATTGCTTTTTTTTCAAAAAATCCCGTTGTCATCGTTAACAACTCGAGCACTGTATGCATTACTTAACTCCCACGGTAAGCGGCACAATTTTTCCTCCCCGCTTTGTGAAATAATGTAGAGCGGTTTCTATGCCTTTATACTGCGAGGCAGTTAAACAAATCACCGATGCCTTATCCGTCTTTGAAGCGGTTGTTAACAGGTATGAAAGTGTGTGTGAATAATCTCCTTGTTCAGGCAGGAGCGGGAGCCCTTGAAGCTTCTTTAACTGTTTACCCTGTTTCTTGAGTTTTTGCTCGAACAAGGTACGTATGCTTGTTGTGTATATATGCGATGAGGCATCTGCAACATAGTACAGCGCATGTGGAAATCCGGCTATTATATTGCCCATTGCAAAATTAAGTCTGCTCAGCGGGTAATCTTCTCCCAGTTTATAATCTATTTCATCGGTTTTATCATTAATGAGGACAATGTAGTTTTTCCCGGCAGCTACTATTTTTCCCGCCAGTACCTTACCCTCTACCGAAGCCGAAACGATAAATGCAGCTTCGGTTGCATATTGTAGAAATTCCGGCCATTCTTCTTCTGTTATTTCATCTGCATCAGATATAATAAGAGAAATCATCCCCGCGTCACGGACAAGCTCGCGTTTTATTAGAAACTCAAACCGGTAAGTTTTTCCCTTTTCCGGAGAAATATCAATATAACAATCACCGTTTATCGATTTTTCTATTGGTGTTAACATGGTTACTTGAGGCAACAGGCGTTGTAATTCATGCAGGAGAAATGGCACAGGTAAATCTTTGGGCATGTAAACCTGATACAAGGATGTAACTTTATTCTTTTTTGCAAGTTTACTATTGAGCTGCTTTATAAGGCTGTCTTCCATCCCGAACTCTTGCATCACTGCAATCAATTTATCCTTGAATAGCACAGGGTCAATATGCACTGTTTTTGCGGTTACCTCTTCCGGTTCTGCTTCTCTATTTTTATTAAACAACACCAGAACCAATGCAACTGCCAGCAAAACTAAAATAAATAAGGTGAGAAATTCTTTTTTATATGGAGAATAATTTGTTGTCAAGGATTACTTTAACGATGTTTGAAAATGGGTTTACGTTTTTCTAAAAATGCGCTTGTGCCTTCTTTGAAATCTTCGGTGCAAAAACATGAACTGAACAAAGAAGCCTCAAGGGACTGCCCATCCAATTGGAAAGTCTCAGCCGCCGACTGTAAAGCCTTAAGTAAAAGTGATACAACTTTAGCCGGTTTTTGCGCAAGCTTTTCTGCCAATTCACCGGCTGCAGGCAAAAGTTCTTCGGCTTTTGTTACTTTACTCACCAAGCCATAGTGCAACGCTGTTGCTGCATCAAAAGCATCTCCGGTAAGCAGCAGCTCGTAGGCTTTGGTGCGGGGCAGCATACGTGCAAGCCTTTGTGTACCGGCGTAACCGGGAATTAAACCAAGATTAATTTCAGGCTGCCCGAAACGCGCATTTTCCGCTGCAATGCGTATGTGACAGCTCCATGCAAGTTCTGCTCCGCCGCCTAAGGCAAAGCCGTTAATCGCGGCAATCACAGGTTTTGCAAGCAATTCAATTTTATTAAATACCGACTGTCCAAATTCAGAAACAGACTTCGCTTCTTCCGGTGTTAATTCATGTAGTTCCGCGATATCCGCACCTGCTACAAATGCCTTGGGGCCAGCCCCGGTTATAATAACACAGCGGATAGATTCATCTTCTTCAATTGTTGTAAACAAAGCGTCCAATTCCTGCATACACGCCTTGTTTAACGCGTTCAACTTGTCCGGCCGGTTAATGGTAACGGTAATGATGTTACTGGTTATTTCTGTTAGTAAAGTTTCAAACTGCTGCATAAAAAACCTATTATACTTTAGATACTGGCAAATAAAGGTAAACGCACTTTAAAATCAAGGCTTCCGTAAGAAGTACCTTTGTTCAGATGAAAATTGCCGGTGATTTCCATTAGAAACATGGAAAACCCGGCACCGATATTGACACCGATTTTTGAACCGTCATCGGTAAAATTGGGCAACCCGGAACCGGCTTTGAATTGATTAAGATTTTCATAGAATATAAAATCAATTCCAGCTTCAACATGGGGCATAAACAAAAAAACATTGTTTAGTACCGGTTCAAAATAGTATCTGCCGCCGAATGAAATGGGTATCATTGTTACTGTGTAATTGGCATAATCGGTGGATTTGTAGTACGTGGAAGTCCCGGGGAAATGGACTACGCTAACTTTCCCGTACAGGAACATGGGCATATATTCATTATCGGTATAGTCAAACTCGAACAAAAAGCCATATCCCATCGCGTTGGTATTAGCAAATCCCGATAATGGTAAACGCGGGCCAACACCAAGAGCCATAAACAGCCCCCGGGCTTTCTCGGATGGCGGACCCTCTGCAAATACCCGGTTTACCGGAAGCAGCAGCAGGATACAAACAAGTATAACTGTATTAAATTTCATAGAATATCAATTTACAAAAAATCTTTGTTACTTTTTTCGCTTCATAAATAATACCGGAAGCATTGCAAATAAAAACAAGGCTCCAATAAGCAGCGCAGGAGCGGGGAATTTTATAGTCAGTAAACCACTCCACTCGGTAAAATTTTTCGCGAAAAATATTTTAATGAGCGATTCACTTTTTGTGCCCCAAAGCAGCAACGGCATCCAAATTGCCATATAGATCCAAACGGAGAACTCGATGGCATTTTCTGATTTGTAGAGGAATATACTTGTCATTAAAGCAGCAGCAATTACTGGGTATCCCCAGATGGGAAACGTTTTTAATGGTAAAAGTGCAAAATATATGTCGGCTCCGCAGAGTAAAAGAACAGTAATGAATGAAACAAATATCCACACGAACGATTTTTTTATACCAAGCAATACATACAACAAAAGGAACTGCGGCATATTCCATATTATATAAATAGGTAAATCAAATATCGAAGACAAACCCAATTCAAAAAAGTTTTCCGGGTCAGCTTTTTTCCAGAGCCCCGGTATTTCAACAAGGTATAATATTCCACCGGTTAATAGAAAGAAAATTATTGCAAGAAGTGGTTTTTTCCAGCCAAGCGGCCGCACCAACGTAACAAATGCCGGTTTATTTAAAAAGAAAACTACAACTCCCCCAACCAGAAAAGGCAGATAGAAACGGAACCCCAATACAATAAAAACCGGACCTATACCAAAGCCATGCAAGAAGTAAACCGCCAATTGTGAAATTACAACTGTTAAAATCAAACTGATTACAATTTTTTTATTCATGTTTTTGCTGCGGCTGACTGTTAACAGGTTTTATTAAATCCGTGCCGATACCATTCCTATAAACTAAATGCCCCCCGTACTCTCCGGTTTTGAAAATAAAAAACCATCCGGTAAACCCTAGGATAATAAATAGATATTTGGCTTTATTTTCGTACCGGACACCAAGTTTTTTTATTCTCACCCGGATGATATAATAAATCCTTAAAATTAAAATGCCGAGAAACCAGAAAAGTGTTATACTACCCCATTGCTGGTGTTCCTCAATCAGCGTGGTTGGTATCGCCGGAATTATTCGCACCCCGGATGCGCCCCATTGCTCAGCAATCATGGCCGCCTGATTCCCCGTTAGCATTGCAAAAAAAGCCGTAACTACGCCAAGCCCCAGCAGAACAACCGCACTTGTCCCAAAATGTTCTTTTTTAAACAGTACTGCAAGTACTTCGAACAATGCATAACAGGACAGCAGTGCAACCGGGAAATGGACGATGAGCGGATGAAATTGAGCTAAAAATTGCATGGTAAAAATTGTTCTTATTTATTGCAAGGGGTGTGCTCGCATGTTAATCATACTTTACATTGTAAAGATATAATCCACAGGGCGGAACTGCAAACCGGTTTTCTTGTTTTGTTGTAAGCATTTCATCAATCCAATTAACAGGCAGGTTGTTTTTTGCCGCATGAAGGATACTGCCCGTAATTAAACGAACCATGCCATGCAGGTAGCGGTCTGCAACAATAGTAAACACGGTCATCTCTTTTGTACAGCGCCACGCTGCTTTTTTTATTGTACATGATGCGTTTTCATTTTCAGGCAATTCTTTGGAGAATGAAAAGAAATCATGCGTTCCTAAAAACCGCCGGGCGTATTTATTGAGGACTTGGACATCATAGCGGTGATAAGAATAAAAAGCCAGCTCGTGTAAAAAGGGATTTTTTTTATGATAGAAGTAATACCGGTATTCGCGCGAAGCTGCATCGTAGCGGGAATGAAAACTTTCCGGAACCTGTTCATAATGTGCAATACTAATGTCCTCCGGCAGCAGACTATTGAGGGAATATATAAACCGGAAAAGATCGAGCGATTGATTAGTTTTGAAGTTGGCAACCTGCCCCATAGCGTGCACACCTGCATCCGTGCGGCCGGCACCAATAAGGTTAACCTCTTCTTTTAATAACAGTTCAAGCGCTTTTTTAATGGTTTCCTGAACAGTCACAGCGTTTTGCTGTATCTGCCAGCCATGATACTTTGTGCCTTGATAACGGATTGTTAGTTTATAGTTTTGCATAGCCATGCTTTAAAATAAAAAAAGGCGTTCAATAGAACGCCCGTAACCTAGAAGGTAAACTCAATTTTTGGGTCTTGCTTCGCTGACAGAAATTTTTCTGCCGCCAAGTTCAGCCTCATTAAGTCCCTGCAGGGCTTTCTGCGCGTCGGTTTCTGATTCCATTTCAACGAAACCAAAACCACGAGAGCGACCGGTTGCCCGATCTTTAACTACCTTAGCGGAAAGAACGCTACCATAAGCTGCAAAAGCATCTTTAAGTGAATCGTCGCTAACACTCCAAGGCAGGCTCCCAACGAAGAGTTTTGTACTCACAAAGAACCTCAATAAATTAACCAAAGAACTATAGGGCATTTTTTAATGCCCATCTCAAAATAATAGATATTTTACAAATAGCCAATTATTTTTTCAAAAATGTTAATTTTTTATTAACCTCATTTTTTTATTTGCCAATTGAAAATTATTGTATATTAGGGTATAAATTTATCACCTAATTTATTCGGTATGGACACAATAAATCTTTCATATACGATGGGCCCTCGAAAAAAATTCCATTCATTATTCACTATTCTATCATCTCTGTGGAGTCATTATGCATAAAAAACTAATGTTCATCGCCCTGTTACTGGCACTCGTTCTTCCGCTTAAGCAAGTTGTTGCCCAAGGTACTACAACATCGGCTTCTGTCGTCGGAACAGTTTTAGACGCTCAGGGCAATCCATTACCCGGTGCAACGGTAATGGCCGTGCACAAACCATCCGGTACTATTTTCGGAACAAGCACACGTGCCGATGGTAAATACACCTTACAAAACGTAAGGGTTGGCGGTCCGTATGAAATTTCCTGCTCATTTGTCGGGTTTAACAAATTCGAAGAATCCGTTAAGTATCTAGCATTAAGCCAGGTACTTACGCTCAATATCCGTTTGGCCGAAACCAACATGCAGTTACAGGAAATGACAGTTCTTGGAACAAAGGATCCTATCCTGAACTCCGGCAGAACAGGTGCTGCAACAAGTGTTTCAAAAGAACAAATTGAAAAACTTCCTACTATTAATAGAAGTTTTCAGGATTTTTCAAAACTCTCTCCGCTTTTTTCCGGCAGCAGTTTAAGTGCCGGCGGCAGAAACTCAAAACTGAATAATATCCAGTTAGATGGTACACAGTATAACGATATGTTTGGTCTTGGTACTTCCGGTACTCCGGGCGGACAGGCCAACACCAATCCTATTTCCCTTGACGCTATTCAAGAGTTTCAAGTAGTTATTGCTCCTTTTGATGTACGCCAGAGCGGCTTCACCGGCGGTGGTATTAATGCTATCACCAAAAGCGGTACAAACACCTACGAAGGTTCTGTGTACTTTTATGACCGTAATCAGGATTTTGTTGGAAAAAGCCCGAATGCAGCTAAAAAAAAATATGCTGAATTCTCTGAATACCAGACCGGTTTCAGGGTTGGTGGCCCCATTATGCAGGATAAATTGTTTTTCTTTGTAAATGGTGAACTCACCAAAAAGAAAACACCGAATTCCAATGCTGCACTCTCTACAGCAAATGCATCGGTTTTACAAGGTTATGCAAATCAAATTTCTACGTTTTTAAGAGACTCATTAGGGTACAATCCAGGAACTGTTGATCCATACACCGCGAACCGTCCTAGTCAAAAACTCTTTTTCCGTTTCGATTATAACTTAGCTGAAAATCATAATTTAACATTCAGAAACAATTATGTTTCTGCTGATGATGATATTTTACAAAGATATGACCGAGTATCCTTTGACGACCGTCTTTATATTTTCAAAAACAACACTAACTCATCCGTGTTGCAGCTAACAAGTACTTTCGGCAATCAAATGGCAAACGAATTAATTGTTGGCTACACACGAATTCGAGACGAGCGTGAAGTTGATAAAGCTTTCCCAAGCTTACGTATTAAAACCACAGTTACCGGTACAGACATATATGCTGGTACCGAGGAATTTTCAAT
This sequence comes from Ignavibacteriales bacterium, assembly GCA_016182615.1. Lineage (GTDB taxonomy): Bacteria > Bacteroidota > Ignavibacteria > Ignavibacteriales > Ignavibacteriaceae > JACPGF01. Next base: position 40,640 of record JACPGF010000002.1, on the reverse strand, counting down.
CGCTAATCGACTTGATCAGGATATTTTCGAAATCACGAATAACTTTTCGTATTACATGGGTGACCATGTAATGACTGCCGGTATTCACTTTGAATCTTTCTCGTTCGCAAACCTGTTTATCAGAAACTTTTACGGGAACTATACATTTAACTCTGTAAATGATTTTCTTGCCAGAAAAGCAGCATCGTATTCTTATAGATATTCAAAAACAGGTGAGGCAAGATTTGCGCCTGAATTTAATGCCGCTCAATTTGGTTTTTATGTTCAAGATGAATGGTCAATCATGGCAGGCTTAAAAATCAATGCAGGTTTACGTTTCGACATCCCTACTTTCCCCGATGCCCCTGCTAAAAACGACTCAGTAGCCAAATACTTTGGCGCTCAAGGGTTGGGAACCGATGTGCTTCCTAAATCGAATATCCTGTTTTCCCCTAGATTTGGCTTCAACTGGGATGTATTTAATGATAAAACTACCATGGTTCGTGGCGGTGTTGGTGTCTTCACAGGAAAAATACCTTATGTTTGGATTTCAAACCAGTACAGTAACACTGGTATTGAATTTGCTGACATAAGCAAAAACAACCCTAAATTCTTTATTACAGATCCGAATTCCCAACCGAAAGCGGGTGCCATTGTAAATGGAGATACAGTGGCTGCTGGTGGCAGCACTGAGATCAACATTACTGATCCTGACTTTAAAATGCCTCAGGTATTACGTTTCAACTTAGGTGTTGACCAGAAACTCCCTATGAACCTAACTGGTACTTTTGATTACATGTACTCAAAATCATTAAATGATGTTTTGTACAAGGATCTTAATATTGGCGCCCCGGTATCCTATCTAAAAGATGGCCGCCCCGTTTATACCGGCAGCCGTATTCAATCAAAATATTTCCAACGTGTAATGTATTTAACGAATACGAACGAAGGATACCAGTCAAGTATTTCAGCTCAGGTACAAGGCGAAGTGCTCCCTGGTTTGAACACAAATGTTGCTTATGCTTTGGGTACTGCTAAAGATTACAATAGCGTAACTTCAAGCCAGGCCCAATCACAATTCCGGTATAACCCAATTAGCGGAAACCCTAATGATCCGAAACTGACAACTTCAAATTTCGAAATCAAACACCGTATTCTTTTAAGTGTTTCGTATGATGTTGAGTTTATTGAAAGCTATAAAACAACATTTACCGTTTTCTATAACGGTCAATCAGGCCGCCCGTTCTCGTACATTTACTCGAATGATGCAAATGGCGACGGTCATGATCAAAATGATATGATCTATGTTCCAGCAAACAAAGATGAATATATCTACGTTGCTTCAACTCCTGCTGCTGCTGCAACAATGGCAGACCAATTTTGGGCTTATGTTGAGCGTGATGACTATTTGAAAGATCACAAAGGCCAGATCATGGAAAGAAACGCTGCCCGTGAACCTTGGGCACAGCAATGGGATTTCCGCGTTGCTCAACAGATTCCTATTCCTTCACTTACCGGGCAAAGCTTAGAAATCTCTTTGGATATTCTTAATGTGGCAAACCTCCTTAACTCCGATTGGGGTTGGCTGAAACAGGTTTCTAATCAGTCGAATGCATTGCTTTCTTATTCAGGTGTTGATGCAACAACTGGTAAATCAAAAGTTGTATTTACTAACAAACAGGATCCTTATGTTGTAAACGATCTTCTCTCAAGATTCCAGATGCAATTAGGTCTCCGTTATAATTTCTAATCAGATTATTGATTACAAAAAAGCCGTCCCAGTGGGACGGCTTTTTTTTATCTACCAAATATGTTTATTCACACCAAGTGAAACATACAGGCACAAAACGGCAAATTTATCTGAACCATGCCGGACAAATGCGGGTAAACTCTAAATCACATTTTCAAATCAAAACGCCCTATACATTTTCCGGGATAAAAAAAAGCGGCACTCAACAAAATGAGAAGCCGCTTTGGAAAATGTACTTAATAACTGTTAATGTAATATCTTTAGTACCCGTTCCGGCCTTATCGAGCCTAACAATTTGAAGGGTTCATTGAAAGGAATGTCCCTGTCCCACGAAAACAAGGTCATAAATGCTGAGCCGACGATCAGGTCTCTTGAAACCACACCCCAAAAGCGGCTGTCGTAACTGTTGTTCCGGTTGTCACCCATCATAAAGAAATAATCTTTTTGCAGCGTGTAAGTACTAACCGGTTTGCCTTCAATGGTTACTTTTCCATTTGCAATATCAACAACATCCTTTTTAAATTCCCTGTTGATAATCGTCCGCCAGTCTTCAACATTTTCAGTGGTTAATGTAACAACCTGCCCTTGTTTAGGAACTACATATGGACCGTAATTATCAACATTCCAAGGCCTGTTCTTCGGAAATATTTCAGGGTCAACATATTCCTTGGGTATGGCCGCCGGAAGCTCATACTTTATATTAACCGGGATCCAGAACTCCTTACCGTTCACAAATAAAACTTTGTCAATAACCTGCACGGTATCGCCTGGTATGCCAACACAACGCTTTACATAGTTAACATTTAACTCCTCGGCCCGTAACTCATCGCGTTTACCGGGAAATTCGAAGACAACGATATCTGAATTTTTTGGTTCCTTGAACGCAGGCATTGGAAAACACGGAAAAGTTATTTGCGTGAAAGGAATATACTTCCACGACGGCGCACCGTATATGAATTTATTTACCAGTACAAAATCGCCAACCAGTATGGTGTCTTCCATAGAACCCGTGGGGATGCGGGTGTTTTGTATAATAAAAGTGATGATGATAAGCGCGGCCAAGGCGGCTGAACCAAGCGACTTGAAAAACTCAATTGTTTTCTGTTGAGGTGTCTTAACTGCTTTAAGTTCTTCTTCGGTTTTTATCCCGACAAAATGTTTTAGTTTTTTTACAAATTTTTCTTTGTTAAAACTCATGTAATTTAATTTCTCCGGTTTTCTCAAAAACTCTATGTTACTTGTAATTGCTGTTAATTATTCGACGGCTATTTCGCGTAAAAGTTCGTTAACCAGCTGCGGGTTTGCCTTTCCCTTGGTTTCGCGCATTATTTGCCCGACAAAAAAGCCGAATACTTTTTCCTTGCCGTCTCTTAACTGATTGAATTCTTCGGGGAACTTTGCTACCATTTGCTCAACTATTTTTCTAATGGCGTTTTCGTCTGAAATTTGCACTAATTGCCGCTCCTCAACAATTTGCTTTGCGGGTTTGCCTTCCGCGAGCATATACCCGAAAACCTCTTTTGCAATTTTACTGCTGATAGTGCCTGATGCCGCTAAATTAACCAATTCGGCAAGAGCCGCGGGTTTTACAGTAAAATTTTCAATGCTTGTTTTTTGCTCATTAAGCACCCTGAGCACTTCTCCCATAACCCAGTTACTTACACCCTTGTAATCGGCGGCATAAGAACAGGCGGCTTCAAAATAATCTGCTACACTTTTCTCTTGGGTCAATACCTCTGCATCGTATTCCGGCAGATTATACTGTTTGGCAAATCTGTTTCGCCGGGTTTCCGGCAGCTCGGTCAGATTATCTTTTATTTCTTTCAGCCAATTCTCCTCAAGCGCGATGGGCATTAGATCGGGTTCGGGGAAATAGCGGTAGTCGTGCGCCTCTTCTTTTGAACGCATTGAAAAGGCTTCTTGTTTATCAGCATCCCACAGCAGCGTTTGCTGTGTTATTTTTCCGCCGTCTTCAAGCACTTCTTTTTGCCGCCTGATTTCGTAAGCGATTGCCTTTTCAACATTTTTAAACGAGTTCATATTTTTAACTTCGGTCTTGGTACCCAGATATGTTGCACCAACAGGCCGGATTGAAATATTCGCATCACAACGGAGTGAGCCTTCCTCCATATTGCCATCGCAAATTTCAAGATACTGCACGATTTGTTTTATTTTGGCAAGATACGCGGCGGCCTCTTCTCCCGAAGACATATCGGGCTCGGTAACAATCTCAATCAGCGGCACACCACAGCGGTTAACATCAATGCCGGTGCAGTCATCAACACCATGAACCGATTTACCGGCATCTTCCTCGATATGGATGCGGTTAATCCGGATGCGTTTGGGTTCTTTATCTTTCAGATGTATATCAATATAACCATTACTACAAATCGGCAGTTCATATTGCGAAATCTGATATCCCTTGGGAAGATCGGGATAGAAATAATTTTTCCTGGCAATAACCGAATTGTTGTTTATCGTGCAATGCACGGCATATCCCATCCGTATGGCGAATTCAACAACTTTTTT
>JACPGF010000002.1:14509-36342 GCA_016182615.1 Ignavibacteriales bacterium | reverse complement strand
GGGCAGCAATTTGTATTGGGTTCAGTGCCAAACCGCGCAGAACACCCGCAAAAAATTTTTGTATCGGTCAATAACTGGGCATGAACTTCAAGCCCGATTACCGCTTCATATTTTATTTCGTTCATCTACACCAATTAACCTTTTATCCAAACCTGATACTCGAACGGTTTTAGTCTGAATTCTATCATTCCTTTATTACTTTTCCGTGCACCGGTAAACCACTCCTTCAGGTTGCCTTTAATCCGGCGATCTCCGATGATTGCCTGCTGATCTTTATCCGATAAATTAACGCAAACAATTACCGATTTCTCTTTTGTATAACGGATAAATGTCACAACCGATGAAGTTGAATCGCCGTAGAGTACGTCAAACTCGCCGCCGTGTTTACCATTCCACAACGCCGGGGTTTCTTTCTTAAGCTGAATCAGTTTCTGAAACAGGGTAAAATCTGGATGCTCTTTCCACTCGATTGGGTCTTTTTCAAAGAAGTTTAATCGTTTGGTTTCACCGGCTTCCTGACCGCTATACACCAAAAACATTCCGGGCACTGTTGCGGATAACACGTTATAGCATCCTGCGGCTTTTCCGAAACGCTCCTGCGAAGTCCCGTTCCAGCTATTCTCATCGTGATTGGTTGTAAAACGCATGCGGTACGCATCAACAGGGTATATGGTGCTTTCTTTCTGAATTTGTTTTAAAATATCGAAGGGTTTCTTTTCGCCCTTTGCAACTGCTATCATGGTATGCATGAAGTCCCATCCGTAAGTCATATCAAAAGCGTTGTTGTGTATCTCTACCGTTTCCCACTCAGCCAGCATAAACACAGGTTTAATTTTTTCCAGCCGCGGCCGCAGAAATTGCCAGAACGGCGTGGGAACCATTCCCGCGACATCGCAGCGGAAACCGTCAATGCCCATGTCCTTAACCCAGTATTCCATTGCACCGGACATGTAATTCCATAACTCTTTATTTTCGAAGTTCAACTTAATAACATCTGCCCAATCAGCTACCGGGGGAATAAAATTACCGGCTGAATCCTTCGTGTAAAACTCAGGGTGTTCAACAGCTAACTGGTTATCCCATGATGTGTGGTTAGCAACCCAATCGATGATAACATACATACCCATTTGGTGAATGGTTTGCACCATTTTTTTAAAATCTTCTTTAGTGCCGTATTCAGGAGCTAATCCGTAGTAATCTTTAACCGCATAATAACTTCCCATGGTGCCTTTCCGGTTTTTCTCTCCGATAGGATGAACCGGCATAAACCATAAAATCCCCACACCCATTTCTTTCAGTTTTGGCAGTTTGGTCATAAACTCGTTTATGGTGCCGCTCTGCGTGTATTGCCGCAGATTAACTTCATATATCGAAAGATTTTTGCTCCACTCGGGTGCTTTTATATTGCTTTCGGCCGGTTGTGCAAAAAGCCGGGTAAATAACAGTAAACTCATAATTATGGATAAAGTAATACTTTTGCTGTTAATAAACATTTTAGAATGCCTTTTTTAGTAAAACCAAGTACTAAAGATAATAATAATAGACAATTAAACATAAGAGTTAAGAGGAGTTATGAATTAGGAATTTTGAATGATGAGTGCGGAGGGATGAGCGGTAAAAATTACGTTTAGCGCATCAGAGAACAAAATGAGCATAGCTAAAATTGCGCTTGAGCATATATCGTCCAATACATAAAAAAATTTCTGTAACAACTCCTCCTCTGAGTTCTTTACGCATCCTTTGTGCCTTTGCGGTAAAATGCGATTCGAACAGCTAGAACAATTATTCTTTATTTTTGCGCTGTCACCAGTTATCGTAAAAAAAACTCTCATTATACTAATAAGTACCTAAGTACCAGAATGCCCAACCATAAATGTTTATTTAACTGCCTTTTCCCGATGCCTTTAAATTCTCTATATTAGTTGTTTATTTCAAGAAAATTTTAGGATTTTAATGCCAGAAGATACCATTGTCCTGAGCGAGCAGGAACAAACGGTCGTTGAGGATATTCCGGAAATTCTGCCGGTGCTGCCATTACGGGATATTATCTTGTTCCCTTACATGATGTACCCCGTGCTGATTGGCAGGGAGCAATCAATTAATGCTGCTAATGCTGCAATTCATTCAAAAAAATATATTTTTCTGGCCGCCCAGAAAAAATCAAATATTGATAACCCTAAGGCCGTTGATATACACCGCGAGGGAACTGTTGCCAAAATTGTACAGATTCTAAAAATGCCAAACGGCCTCATGAAAATTCTGGTTGATGGATTGGTTCAGGGGCGCATCGTGGATTTTACCGGGAACCCCGATTTTTTCGAGGCAAAAATCGAAATAGTCCTTCCCCAAATAAGCAACGACCATGAGATGAGTGCCCTTATCAGGCAGATGTCATCGTTATTCAAGGAATATGTTAAGATAAACCGTAACACACCGCAGGATGCACTGAATGTGTTCGATTCAATTGATGAGCCGGACAGGAAGCTTTATTACGCGGCGGCAAACATCGTGCAGTCGATGGACATTAAGCAGGTTATCCTGCAAAAATCGACTCTTAAAGAACAATACTACGAAATCATCAATGTCCTCAATTCGGAAATCGACATTCTGAAAATTGAAAAAGAGATTGATTCCAAAGTTCAGGAAAATATCGCTAAATCGCAGCGCAGGTTTATCATACAGGAACAAATAAAAATCCTGCAGAATGAGCTCGGCGAAGATGAGGATGAGTCACCCGAAACACAAAAAATTGCCGATAAGATTAAGAAAATTAAAATGCCCAAACTGGCGCATGCCAAGGCAATGGAAGAAGTAAATAAACTCCGCAAAATCCCGCAGATGTCCCCCGAGTACACGGTTATCCGTAATTATCTCGATTGGATGGTTGCACTTCCATGGACAAAGCGCTCCAAGGATAACCTTAACATTAAGCACGTTAAAGGTATTCTTGACGAAGACCATTATGGTTTGGAAAAACCGAAAGACCGGATACTTGAACACATAGCCGTGCTGAACCTTGTTAAAAATATGCGCGGGCAGATACTCTGCTTTGCCGGGCCTCCGGGAGTTGGAAAAACATCTTTGGCAAAGTCTATCGCCCGGGCACTTGGGCGTGAGTTTATCCGTATAAGCCTAGGCGGCGTTCGTGATGAGGCCGAAATACGCGGCCACCGCCGCACCTATATCGGTTCATTACCGGGAAAAATATTACAGTCAATGAAACGGGCAGGTACCATTAATCCGGTCATTTTGCTGGATGAAATTGACAAACTCAGCAGTGATTTCCGCGGTGACCCGTCTTCAGCAATGCTCGAAGTGCTTGACCCGGAACAGAACCATACATTCCAGGATCATTATCTTGAAGTTGATTATGACCTCTCGCAGGTTATGTTTATCACAACAGCCAATGTCAGGTATAATATACCTCTGCCTTTACAGGACAGAATGGAAATAATTGAACTGACCAGCTATCTTGAACTGGATAAAATTGAGATTGCAAAAAAACACATAATCCCAAAACAGCTTATACAAAATGGGCTGAACCCGTATAACATTTTGTTGGACGATTCCGGAATAAAGGCGATCATCCGCGGGTTTACCCGCGAGGCTGGTGTACGAAACCTTGAACGTGAAGTTGCTGCACTCCTGCGGAAAATTGCACGTGAGATTGTTCAGGGTGGAAAAACAAAAAAACAGAAAAACCCGCCACAGATTCTTGTGGATAACAACAAAGTTGAAAAATTGTTAGGCGTGCCCAAGTATAAAAGCCATGTGCCGCATAAAGACAATCAGATTGGCAGCGTGTTTGGGCTTGCCTGGACATCAGTAGGCGGCGAACTTTTAACCGTTGATGTAAGCATTATGAAAGGTGTTGAGAAATTTCTCCTTACCGGGCAGCTTGGCGATGTTATGAAAGAGTCGGCCATGGCTGCACTCAGTTATATCAGGTCTAACGCGAAACACTTTGGCCTGCCGGAAGGTTTTTACCGGGGCAAAGAAATTCACATTCATTTACCCGAAGGTGCAATACCTAAGGATGGGCCATCGGCGGGAATTACTCTTACCATGGCTTTACTCTCAGCTTTCAAGGGTGTACCTGCCAGCCGCGCTATCGCGATGACCGGCGAGATTACCCTGCGCGGTAACGTGTTACCTATCGGCGGCCTTACGGAAAAATTACTTGCAGCTAAACGGGGCAATATTGCCACGGTTCTTATCCCTAAGGAAAACGAAGCCGATCTGCGGGAAATTCCCGGTAACATCAAAGATGGACTAAAAATTGTCTCCATTGAGAAAATCGAAGATGCTCTATCATATGTTTTCCCTAAAATGGCTGCAAAACGGAAGCCCGCAGGGAAAAAGCTGAAATGAGTGAGGAACTCAATATCCCGGAGGATGCATCGGATGAAGATAAATATCTTGCAGTACTCAGTTCACTTAAAGGATTGCTTTCTAAAGAAGAGCCCTTAGTCGCTAATCTTGCTAACACCACCGCGGTGTTAAAGGAAGTATTCCCGAAAATAAGCTGGGTAGGGTTTTACTTGTATGATGGCAGCCGCTTGTACCTTGGCCCATTTCAGGGTAAGCTTGCATGCACGTGGATTGCCCTCGGAAAAGGTGTTTGCGGCAAAGCAGCCCAAGACCGTGAGACCGTTATCGTGAAAAATGTTCATCAATTCCCCGGGCATATTGCGTGTGATGCCGGCTCAAACTCCGAAATTGTTGTACCCATTATACATAACGGCAATTTACTCGGTGTGCTCGATTTGGACAGTTACCGTTTGAGTGCATTTAACAGGATTGATAAAAAATTTCTCGAAGAAATAATTGCGTTTATTGTTAACGAAATTATATCAGAAAACGATCCGCTTTTTAGCGGGTTGTTTGCCAAAAAATAGTTTACGTTTTTAACAAAAGAAAGATTAAAACATTGTCATTTGTTGTAACAGCGCGTAAATACAGGCCGCAAAGGTTCGATGAAGTTGTCGGCCAGGAACATATTACACAAACACTCAAAAGCGCCATCCATTCAGGCAGGGTTGCCCATGCATATTTGCTTACCGGGCCGCGCGGCGTTGGTAAAACCACTACTGCGCGTATTCTTGCAAAATCGCTTAACTGCCTTAACCCGCAAGACTCTAGCGAGCCTTGTAACCATTGTGATATGTGCTTATCCATTACGAACTCGCAGCTTATCGACATTATCGAAATAGATGCCGCGTCCAACCGAGGTATAGATGAAATACGCACGCTCAGGGAATCGGTACGTTACGCGCCATCGAAGGGCAAGTACAAAGTCTATATCATCGATGAAGTGCACATGTTAACCAAAGATTCATTTAATGCATTCCTGAAAACGCTTGAAGAGCCGCCGCCGCACGTGGTATTTATTTTTGCGACAACAGACGTGCACCGTGTACCACTCACCATCCTTTCCCGCTGCCAAAGGTATGATTTCCGCCGCATTCAGCTTGATACGATAAAGGAATTGCTATCCAAAATTGCAGATACCGAAGGAATTACCATTGATGATAAAACGCTTACCCTTATTGCGAAAAAAGCCGATGGCGGCCTGCGTGACGCGGAAAGTTTTTTCGACCAGGTAGTTGCATTTTGCGGTAAAACTGTTGAGTACTCAACAGTAATAAAACTGCTGAATGTTATTGATGATGACATGTTCTTTCTCATCAGTGACTCGATAGCCAATAAAAGCTATAAAGCTGCTTTTGAAGTTTCCGAATCCCTGTACCAGAACGGCTGGAATTACACGGATTTTATTGACCGTTTGATTGAGCATTTCAGGAATATTCTTGTCTGTATTGCAACGGGCACTACCGAGCTTATAGAAGTTGCGCAAATATACAAGGATAAATATACCGGCTATCAAAGTGTATTTTCCGAGGCTGATATTTTGCGCATTGTTAATTATCTTGGCAGAGTTTCGCAGGAACTGAAATATTCACAGAACCATAAGTTACGGGTGGAGCTTGCCCTTGCGCATGTTATTGGGCTGGAACGGACTCAGACCATAAGCGAACTGCTCAATTCGCCCGCTATTGCGCAGGCTGCACAATACAGTGCTAAAACAGCTGTACCGAAAAAACCCGTGCCTGCTATACCCGCAGTACCACCTGTACCGGCAGCATCTATTCTTACGCGGAGCATTGAAGTTACTATTCCGGAAAAAAAGATAGATATACCCACAGCAAAGCCCGTTGCCCCGGTACCGGCAAAGAGGCAGGCAGCAAAAAATGATACGGCTCCGTTAACCGAAGCCGAGGCTGACAACATCAAAGAACGCTGGAACGAATTCAGGACTAAACTTGCCACCGAAAAACAAATTCAATTTGGCAGTTTTGAACAGTTCTTTGAATTCGGTTCAGCTCATAGAAATGTGATTACTGTTGAATGCGCGGATCACCCGGCCCTTGTTGCTTTTGAACAGTTACGGAAAGATTTTATTGAGCCGAAAGCAATGGCGTTTTTCGGAAAAAAGTTTACTATAAAACTTGTACCCAAAGTGGTTTCTGAAGCCCAAACAGAGACTTCAACAACCCCCGAAGCAGCCCGGACCACGGCGGGCAATACAACTATTACCGACCCGTATGTAAAAATTATTATTGAAAAACTGGGGGGGCAGAAATACCGGTAGTTGCTGGAAAATTTCTTAAATCTTAAACAACAAAGCCCCGGATATTTCCGGGGCTTTGTTGTTAGACATAAACTACTTTTTTGTTGTTCTTTTGGTTTGATCCTTTTTGGACAACATTAATCCCGAATCATGCAATAGCACTTCTAGTTTGCTGTAAGTCCTTTAACAATAGTTAGTTGCGACCTCACCCCCCGCCCTCTCCTTCGTAAGGAGAGGGAGCCGTAACCACAAGTTATAAATGCAGTTACAGCCTTTTGAAGATTGAAATGTATAATTTGGGTTAATACTCCACCGGAATTGCCAGTACAGGTAACCGGCTCTTGTGCCGGACTCCTTCAATAGTGGAACCATAAATCAGGTCAGTAATAAACTTATGGCCGTGGCTTCCTGCGATGATCAGATTCAAATCATGCTCACTGATAACACGCAGGATTTCATCCTCGGGCTCACCACCACCGATATGAACAGTTACATCAAAATGGTCACTTCGCAGTACAACTGCAACATGTTCCAGATACTCCTGCATATTTATTGCTGTACTGTCAGCAACCAGATTGCCGTAATACAAGGCAGGCACTGTCTGCACGCAGTGTATCAGGTGCAAATCTGCGCCAACAGCCTTTAAGAACGGCATAGCCTGGTTAATAATTTGCATGTCACGTCCGGTATTGCCTTCCATTGCAATACCAATCCGCTTGTAATCACTCGGCAATGAATGTGCTGGTGTTATTGGCTCCAAAGTTGCTTTCTGTAATTTCGGTTTGCGCGCCTTCCTGATGAATGGTTCAGCTACAACGTACGCCAGCAGCGGCATCATAAAAATACTGACGGGGAACAAGACAAACCGCACAAGTAATCCCTCAACTCCGGGCTCATAAAACTTATCAGAAATCAAGTCAATCACAAACTTCAGGTTAAGGAGAATAATAAACGAAGCCGAAACCCATGCAAGTATTTTTACAACCGGTTTGGAGGCAAAAGTTCCCATCTTCTCTTTGTCTGATGTAAAATGCAGCAAAGGAATCATGGCGAACGGTAATTGCAGCGATAAAATTACCTGTGAAAGAATTAACAAAGCATCAACTGAATTATTACCATAGAAACTGATAACAATTACTGCTGGTACAACAGCAATACTTCTGGTAATTAAACGCCTTAGCCACGGTCTTACTTTTAACCCGATAAAGCCTTCCATAACAATCTGCCCGGCAAATGTTCCGGTTATTGTTGAAGATTGCCCTGCCGCGAGCAGCGCGATGCCGAATGCTATCGGCGCTATTCCCGTGCCAAGCAAAGGAGCCAACAAACTGTGTGCATCAATTATTGAAGCAACTTCCTGCAGACCGTTTTTATAGAATACGGAAGCAGCTAGAACAAGGATGGCCGCGTTTACAAAAAATGCACCATTCAGTGCAACAACCGAATCAATCAGGTTAAATTTGTTTGCTTCCTTCAATCCCTCCTTGGTCCTGCTAACTTTTCTGCTTTGTACAAGAGCCGAATGAAGATACAGGTTATGAGGCATAACCGTGGCACCAATGATGCCAAGTGCAATAAACAGTGCTTCGCTGTTCATGCCTGTCGGAATAAATCCGGTCATAATTTCGGCAACAGCAGGTTTTGCCAGAAACATTTGTAAAGCGAAACAAACTCCAATTGTAGTAACCAGCGCCAGGATAAACGCTTCCATTTTCCGGATACCAAGATTGATAAGCAGCATTAGCAGCAATACGTCCACGGTTGTTATAACAACTCCCCACAAAAGCGGAATGTTAAACAATAAATACAATCCGATTGCCGAACCCAGAACTTCTGCCAAATCGCAGGCAGCAATAGCCACTTCACATACAATCCAAAGCAGATAGCTGACGGGTTTGCTGTAATGGTCCCTGCACGCCTGTGCAAGGTCTCTGCCGGTAACTACACCAAGCCTTGAGGCAAGGGTCTGAAACAATATTGCCATCAGGTTTGCCATCAGGATAACCCAGATGAGCTTGTAACCGAATCTGGCTCCGCCGGCTAAGTCCGTGGCCCAGTTGCCGGGATCCATGTAACCGACCGACACCATAAACGCGGGCCCGGAAAATGCGAGCAGCCGCATGAAAAATTTGCCCTGGTTTTTAACTGGGACGGATGAGTGTACCTCACCCAGTGATTTACTCATTTTATTTTGCCTTCTTTTTTTCTACAAAAACATTCTCAGCTACCTTGCCGCTGACGCTATATTCCTTTCCGGCAATTAGTATGCCCAAGGATAAGTCAAATTCCCGTTTTTCAATTATTTGTATGGTTGTACCGATGCCAATTCCGATTTTTGTTATATACCTGAGGAACTCTTCATCAAAATCAATTACCCTTTTTACAGCCACAGCGTCATTTGCCTTGCACTCCGATAGTTTAATAAGTTTCCGGGGAAGCTCCGTGCGGGTCATACTCGGGAAAATTGAGCATCTCCTCCATGCGGTTAATAAGGTCGTCTGAAGCATTATGCTCAAGCCGCTCAGCTTCATCGTGCACCTTTTCCCACGGCATGCCAATAATCCGGTGCAGGAATATTTCCCATATACGGTGCCGCCGGATGAGTTGCCCCGCCAGTTCTTCGCCGCGTTTTGTAAAGCGTACCGGCTTGTACGGCGCATAGAACACCAGTTTACGTTTCGCGAGTTTTTTCAGCATATCGGTCACTGCCGCGTTGCTGATTTCCATTTTATCGGCAATAACATTTGCCTTTATCTCACCGGAATCATCGCGGTAGCGGTATATGGTACCGAGGTAATCCTCTTCAGAAATACTATACATGTTTAAGCTTACTTAAATTTTTCATTTAAGATAGCATTATTTATTAATGAAGTCAAATTAAATTTCATAAATGAGGTTTCACAGCAGCCCCGGGAAGTGAATATATTAATTGGCGGATAGTTTTGGCTGGGGAAAAGATTCTTAGCACTATTTGGAATTTTGCAGTGCGGGGGCTATCAGTAATCCCCAAGTTTACTAATTTGAGTTTGGAGCAGAATGGTTCTCATGAAGTGAGGCCTTTGGTAAGATACCAATACCCCGGATGACTTCTGTCAGGCGGGCTAAGGAAGCGGATGAATACATAAATGTTTCCTGACCTAATAAGAATTTCGTTGACAATGCAAGATGAATTTGTTCGCTCGCCGAGTGTATGCTTTTTTAGGAAAGCAGGAATTTCCACCACTGATTCCGATGCAGAATTTAATTTATATTTGTTCAAGGGAAAAAAAACCTTATTTTTCTACTACTGAGATTTTCATACGTCAACATTTATAAATTTTTAAGACGGAATTTCAAGATTATGAAAAGAGATTTTAATGTAATAATTGAAAAGGATGAAGAAGGCTTTTATATTGCCTCTGTGCCTGAGTTGCGCGGTTGTCATACGCAGGCAAAGTCTTTGGATGAACTGATGATTCGCATTCATGAGGCTATTGAGCTTTGTATTGAAGCACAAAATATGCAATTCAGTAAACTTGATTTTATCGGAATGCAAAGAATTACAGTAGGGTGATGGCAAAATCTCCTAGTTTGACTGGAAAGGAAATTATTAAGGCTCTTGAGAATGCTGGGTTTGGCATCATTAGGATTAAAGGGAGTCACTATTTTTTACAACACCCAGATGGCCGCTGTACAACTATTCCAGTCCACTCAAAAGAAGTTATCGGGATTGGGCTATTTCACAAAATATTATCCGACTGTGAGTTGACTTTAAAGGAATTTCTAAAATTACTCTGAACACTAAAGAATTAAAAACCCCGACAACCAAATGCAGTAGCGGAAAATTCGGCCATGAAATTTCAACTTCCAAAATGATGCAAGTTGGTTTTGTGCTTTTTCCCTCAATTGTCAAACGGCAATAGCCTGTTTTTTACATTTATATTATCCACTAAGATATAGTATCTTTCATTTATAAAACACATTCATGTAGAGAACCAATAATGCAATACGAAAACTATATTACTATTAAGAGTGATGTGCGGTTTGGCAAGCCTTGTTTGAAGGATACCCGGATTAGTGTTTATGATGTCTTAAGTTGGATGGCTTCCGGAATGTCAGCTCAGCAAATAACAGAAGACTATCCGGAGCTTACAAATGAAGATATACTTGCATGCCTGGCATATGCAGCAGAAAAGGAACATAGAATTAAAACTGCCGTATGAAGCTGCTGTTTGACCAGAATATCTCATTAAGGATTGTAAAAACGATTACTGATATTTTTCCTAACTCCAAACAAGTCGGGCAGGTTGGATTAAATGGAGCATCTGATTAATCAATATGGGAGTATGCAAAAATAAACGATTTTACAATTGTTGCTTTTGATTCTGATTTTTAAGATGTGGGGTTACTGAGAGGGGTTCCTCCTAAAATAATCTGGCTGAGAATTGGCAACACATCAACAACCAATATTGCCCGAATATTAATTCGTGAACAACAAAATATTTATCAATTCCTGATTAACGAAAGCAACGAAGAAGTGCATTGCTTGGAATTGCATTAACTTTGCTAATACAGACTATTTAGTTATTATAGGCATTTTATGTATTCTTTTTAATGCTATCAGTTTTGCAGGAGTATCACCCGCGTTGAAAAAAAGGGGTGCTACCTGTAGAACAGCAATAAAAGTCGAGGTATCCTGCCGTTGCTTGAACGGTGGAATTGACCAGCACTTATTAAAATCCACAGTAGAAACATATACCCATTTTTGATCGTTATTAGCAGATTTTAGGAATAACCGTTTATTGCCACAATATAATTCAAAAAAAGATCTCGTTGCATCGAGTTGACCGAAATCCATCATCTGGTATCTAATTTCACTTTCGATAATCTGTATTCTCCCGCCGGGTAATCTATAATACAAAAAAGGTAAGGAAGCGATTAAAAGAAAAGAGACTATAAAAATTATGACCGCACGATTTTTAAGCCTGAATAAATTGTTTTTAATTATTGTGATCAATCGTATTATCTTTTTTAAATTTCTAATATCCAATGTTCCCCTATTGCTTCGCCTTCAAAATAGGCAAGTTTACTTGGCAGGCATAGAATGAATGCTCCCATATCATAGGAAAATATTTCATGCAAAACAGTTTTTAATGGTAAAATCTTCCCATCAATTGATTTACGTTCGGAAATAACATAACAAGAGTCCAATGCGCCCTTCTCAATTAGTATTCCTAATAATTCTTCAGGGTTTCCTTCGAACAGTGTTATATATTGCTTATTAATCTTATCCATAAATTTATGGGCTAACTCGCGAACTATTTTGTCTCGTCCATTTTTTACTGCGATCAAATTATCAAATCGTTCAAGATGCGATTTGTCTAGAAAAGGCCGCATTAATGCAGTATCACTCACTGCTAAATTTATTTGTGGAAATTTGCTCATTTGATAAATCAGTATAAAAGTAATTCTACTTCACTAAAATTTGCTCATGCATTTCTCTCATCTTTCCTCTCGTATCGGCAAAAGCCTGATTCATGACCGCTTTATCATTCCCCCGTAAAAAAGGGTATGCCAAAGAATCGTTGGATGGCGGCAAAATTCGGTAAGTCTTTCTGCCGTTTATATATCCCTTAAAAACCCAGATTGGGGTAACGGTTGTTGGCAGCATTGCCCATGTACCAGCAACGGTGTCCTTTTCAAAACCGCAATGCAGAATGGCTCCCGCGTCCGAATAGCGCCACTGCTGATTAGAAATGAAATTACCGAGTGAATAAGCACACAGCATCTGCCCGGTGGCATTGCCCATGGCAGGCAAAACTTCAACAGGCTGTAAAACATGCGGGTGACTGCCGATAAGTACATCAACACCATTCTTTGCGCACAGTTGGGCAATTTGCTTTTGCCCGGCATTCGGCACTTTTTCGTACTCAATACCAAAATGTAAAAATACAACAAGCAGGTCGCATGCGGGCCTGTAACGTTTAATGTCTGCCATTATTGCCGTTGTATCAATGAGATTAATCAAGTACTCTCTGCCTTTGGGTACCGGGTTGCCGTTTGTGCCATAGCTGTAACAGATAAATCCGGTCTTTATACCCTTGTGTGTATAGATTCTAAGAGAATCCCTCCCACTCGCGGAGTTTGCCGTTCCGATTGCATTTATTCCCGCTTCGGAAACAACTTGCGTGGTTCTGACAACTCCAAATGCACCCCGGTCAAGGCTATGATTGTTGGCGAGCGAAAGCAGGTTAAAGCCGACCTGCTTCAAGGAATATGCATAATCGTCAGGTGAGTTAAAGAAAGGATAACCGGTATATTTCTGCTTTACTCCGGCAAGCACAGTTTCGAGGTTGCCGACAACAATATCGGCTCCTGTAAATTCGGGTTTAACATATTCGAAGTATGGAGTAAAATCAAACGAGAGTAATAGTAACCTTTCCCGGTATTTCTACAGCAGGGATTGCCATACCGGGCCGTATATGCAGGTTAAGCAATAATGTTACTAAACCGAAAGGAACAAAAAGCAGGTGATTAAAGTGCTGTTTCATACATAAAAAAGAACCGGCAATAATAGATAACGATTTGCTTCATCACTTATTATATGCCGGTATCCTGATTGAAGATTTTTTAGGCAATGCAGCCCGGTAAAATCCGACTCCAAAATTATTCTTTTGGGCCTTTTCGGTCGGTCTTCACATCCTGAATGTCATTACGGACATCTTGAGCTTTCTTTTTCAAATCGCTCAATCCTTTACGAAGGCGTACACCGGCAGCTGCCTGTCCTTTCTCGTAAAATTTGTAAAAATCCGGTTGAAGACTCTGAACAAAATCAAGAAGTTCCTGATATTTTTCCATTTGTGATTCCTTTATGGTTTGTATGTTATGCTAAATTTTCAAATACTATTTCTGCAATATCTTTCACTGCAACGCTATCGGCCTTATCATGCGCTTTAACGCCATCATTCATCATCGTCATGCAGAACGGGCAGGCTGTGCCAATGGTATCCGCACCGGTGGCAATTGCTTCCCGGCTGCGCTCTTCGTTAATTCTGCCGCCTTCTACATCTTCTAAAAACATTCTGCCGCCACCGGCTCCGCAACAAAAACCGCGGCTTTTATTCCGTTCCATTTCAGTTAATGTAACACCGGGAATGGCCTTTAAAGTTTCACGGGGTGCTTCATAGGTATCATTGTATCTGCCGAGGTAGCACGAATCGTGGAAGGTTACTTTCCGCACCCCGGTTTTCTTTACTTGAATACTGCCCGCTTCCAACAATGCTTCTATCATTTCCGAATGATGCAGCACTTCGAAATTGCCGCCGAATTGCTTGTATTCATTTTTTATCGAGTTAAAACAATGCGGACAGGCAGTAACTATTTTCTTAACGCCATACCCGTTAAGTTTTTCAATATTTTCCTGCATCATTTGCTGTGCAAGATACTCATTACCCAAACGCCGGGCGGTATCGCCATTACATTTTTCTTCGGTTCCGAGAATCCTGAAATTTACTCCGGCCTTTTGCATAATGGATGCAAAAGCCCTTGAAACTTTCTTGTACCGGTTATCAAAAGAACCTGCACACCCAACCCAAAACAGATATTCGGTTTCTTTGTCTTCAGCCATTGTTTTTATTTGAAGGCCTTCAGCCCAATCGGCACGCTCCGATTGATTAAACGCCCACGGTGTACCGTTCACTTCAAGGCTGCGGAAAACATTATTGAGCTCGGATGGAAACGTAGATTCGGTAAGCACCAAATGCCTGCGCATATCCACAATGGAATCAACATGCTCTATCATTACGGGGCACTCCTGCACGCATGCATTACAGGTTGTACACTGCCACAATTCTTTGTCTGTGATATGATGATGTACAAGTGTATCAGCGATGACATCACCTTCGGTTATACCACCAAGTACCAACGGGGCAATAGTATTTGTTCTTTTTTTTATTTCGACAATAATATTCCGGGGTGAGAGAGTTTTACCTGTATTTGCAGCGGGGCAAACCGATGTACACCTGCCGCATTCGGTACACGCGTAGCCGTCAAGTAATTGTTTCCAAGTGAACTTTTGCACATCATCAACACCAAAAGACTCGGCATTTTCATCTTCAAGATTTAACGGTTGTATCACGTTTTTTCTTCCGGGCAAACCGGAGAAAAATACATTAGGGATAGAAGATATGATATGAAAATGCTTCGAGTAGGGTAGATAATTGAGGAAACCAAGAACAAAAATAATATGCAGCCACCAGAAAATTTCGAAACTAACATCCGCGCCCGCACCGTTTGCCGGGAAAATTTTTCCAGCCAAGTACGCAGAAAGCGGCCTGAGCTCGTTGTGTGTTAATACAAAGCCCGATTTGGCAACATGGCTGATGTTTTGCCCGAACATTGAAAGTACAACGAGAGAAATCATGAACAGCACTAATGCGGCATCATATTTTCCTTTGCCCTCTACTTGCAGGCGAGGGACTTTTTGCACAAACCGGCGGTAAAGTGAAAAGAGAATCGACAAAAGAACCAAAATGCCCAAAATATCTTGTACACCGGTGATGAGAAGATAAAACGGTCCGGTAAAAGCAAACGTAAATTTTCTGAATACGCCCTGCACAAGGCTTTCGGTTACGGCAATACCGAAAAGTATAAAGCCCCAAAAGATGAGAAAATGTATCGTGCCTGCAACAGGCTCACGCAGTAATTTCGACTGCCCGAAAGCAATCGAAACCACATTTTGAATTCTTTCCCGGATGTTGTCAAACCGGTTTTCCGGTTTACCTAATTTTATATAAGAAATAATCCTGCCGACATTCTTAATAAAAAATACAAACGCGGAAATACTGACAATTGCAAAAAGAATAATCCTCACTATTGCCATAGTATTGTATTCTTATTTTTTCAGGCGGTGTAACTGATGCGCGAATCCGGCACCAAGAAACACTTTAACAACTGTCCATACTGCAAAAACACCTGCACCAATAAATGCACTCTGCGCAAAATTTTTGATGTAGAATGTATTCAAATAGAGAACGCCAAGCGTAAGGATAATCAGCTCACCGGCTGCAAATGCAAGAATGAACGTGAAATATGATTTTCCCGATTCAGCAATTTTACCGGCGATAAATGCTGCTAACGGAAAAGCCAGCAGATAACCACCTGTTGGACCGATAACACTCATTAATCCAACAGTCATATCCGATGAAGGAGCAAAAACCGGCAAACCAACTGCACCCAACGAAAGATATGTTAGTTGTGTATAAAAACCTTTTTTTGAGCCAAGCAATACGCCGGACATGATTACTGCAAGTGTCTGCAGGGTAAAAGGCACTGAACCAGCCGGTATGGTGATATGCGCAGCAATTGCTGTTAACATAACCATTCCAAGTGCCAGGTGAAGTTTTAAATCGTAAACGCGCTGTAATACAGTATTCGCGCTATTAGCTTCCGATGATTGCATGATATGTACCTTATTTTATAGTATTAAAAAAATCTAATGTTGACTTCAGAATCAATTCAAATTCAGGCGTACTTTTTTCAAACGGATGTGATACACCGAACGTGTGCCCGGTTGCAGGTATCCGGTAAATTGTTGTTAAATCAGGGTTGCCCCATTCGTACAGCGACTCTGCCTCATCCACTTTAACTGCCAGATCTTGCTCACCGTGAATGATAAGTACCGGCCTGTTTAAGGTTCTCATGGCCCGCCGGATACTGAGAATTCCGGATTTATGCTTTTCAATGTCTTCAAGTAATGTAACGTTCAGCCGCATTATCTGCTTTGTCCGCTGATTCGTTACTTCAAAAAATCCCCGCTTTTTCCAATCAGCTTTCTGCCGTTTGGAATACCGGTCAAACCGTGCAACCGATGCCCAAGTTGCTACTGCTTTCACTGATGGGTCTTTCCGTGCAGTCACTAAGGCAATTCCACCGCCACGGCTGTGCCCTAACAGAAAAAGGTCTTTCGAGACCTCCGGGGCAAAAAACCCAAAATGAAAAGCTTCAATTATCTGCGTTAGTTCACTTGCTTCAAGGCTAAATGTATTGGAAGCAAATAAACCGGTCTCCGACATAACCATGGGGTCAGTTCCAATGCCGTTATGCGAAAAATTAAACGTTATCAAGCAGTATCCGTGCGAAGCGAAGAATTCACCAACATACGGCACAAAACCCCAGTCCTTAAATCCCTTGAATCCATGAACGTAAATTATGGCAGGACGGGCAGCGATATGCTCAATGCCGTATATCGAAACTTTTATTTCGTGATTTCTGCGGGTGTAGAAGACAAAATCATTTTTCATTCCCTAAATATGCTATTTACAGTACGAAAAACCAAAAAAAACAGCAAACTAACCGGAGAAAAGTGGCATTTTTTTCAAAAAAAACGCCTTTTTCCTGAATAAAATGAAAATAGCCGCTAACCTGAACGGGCATAGCGGCTATTGTTTGAAACTATAAGGGATTACAATTCACTTAAGATAAATTCCGTTATCATCGTAAAGAGATGTTGACGGGTTTTGCCGCCATAAATGCTGTGTTCTTTTTCGGGATAATACATGGTTCTAAACTGCTTGTTTCCGGCAATTAATTTTTCAACCAGTTTTACCGAATTTTGAAAATGCACATTATCATCTCCGGTGCCATGGACAAGAAGCAGCTTCCCTTTCAGTAAGTCTGTACTTTCAAGTACCGAAGCATTTTTATAACCTTCAGGATTAAGTTCAGGCAGAGACATGAACCGCTCCGTGTAGATATTGTCGTAGAAAAGCCAATCTGTTACCGGTGCAACAGCCACTGCCATTTTAAAATACTCAGCACCCTTCATGAGTGTTAAGGCCGAAATGTACCCGCCATAACTCCAGCCCCAAATGCCAATCCTGCTTTTATCAACGTATGGAAGTGTTGCAAGATACTTAGCGCCTTCAATCAAATCTTCAACTTCCAAGGTTCCCAATTTCTTGTATAAAAGATGTTTGAAATCCCGACCGCGGCCTGCGGTACCACGATTATCCATCTGAAAGATAATATAGCCTTTTTGAGCAAGCATTTGATGCCATAACCCCTGCCTGTCCCATACATCTTTTACCGTTTGTGAGCCCGGCCCGCTATAGTTGTAAAATAATACCGGATACTTTTTAGCCGGGTCGAAGTTTGCAGGCTTAATCATCATTGCCTGTAGTTCCACGCCGCTGCTTGTGGTAAACCTTAGGAAGGAAGTCTCGCCAATATCATATTTTTCCGAAAAATTATTGGTCACTTTTGTCAGGTCACGGAGTTTTGCTCCGTCTGCCGAGTACAGTGACAATACCGATGGAGTTGTTGCATTAGAGTAGCGGTCAGTATAGAATGTAAAATCAGATGAAAAACTGACAACATGAGTCCCTTTATCCGGGGTCATCAACCGCTTTCCTGTTCCATCTGTTTTAATACAGTAAATATCGCTGTATATAAAGCCGCGTTCGTTTGAAACATAATAAAGTGTTGATGTTTTTTCATCAACTCCCAGCAGTTCACTGTCCTCGAACTCACCTTTGGTAATTTGTTTGATGAGTTTCCCATCAACCGTGTATAAATAATAATGGCTGAAGTTATCCTTTTCGGACTCCCAGATAAAAGTGTTGTCGTTTAAGAATGTAAGACTGTTATTGATGTCTATCCAGCCGGTGGTTTGCTCCTGTAGAATTACCTTCGTATTACCGGTTTTTTTATCGGCAAGTAACAATTCAAGATGTTGCTGCAGCCTGTCAAGCCGCTGTATGGCAAGCTTACCCGGATCTTTTGTGAATTTTATTCGTGGGATATAAATATCGGTTTCTTTACCGGTATCCATCCATACGGTGTTCTTATTCTCGATGTTAACAACACCAATCTGCACTACCGAGTTTTTGGCTCCCGGTTTTGGATATCTCATTTCATGAAAATTGAGATACAACGAATCATATTTCTGGAAAGCAAATTTAGGCACGTTGGACTGGTCCATGCGCCAGAATGCAATTGACTTGCTATCCGGAGCCCATTGATACGCGGTAATAATGCTGAATTCTTCCTCGTAAACCCAGTCAAACGCACCGTTAATGATAACATCGCTGCCGTCATTAGTTAGCTGCGTGGTTTTGCCGTCAGCAATATTAGTAACGTACATATTGTTGCCCCTGACAAATGAAACTTTTTTACCGTCGGGTGAAAACTCAATGTTTTCCTGCTCATCCTCCGATTCACCCGTGTAAATTATTTTTCCATCTTTCATATCATACACGAAAAAGGCCCCGCCGGTTTTTAAAGTCCTTGCAAGTAATGTTCCGGTCAATAACAATCGGCTCCCGTCAGTGGACCATTTATATGTCCCAATGGAAATAGGCTTTTCCTGACCGCTCAGTTTAAGGTTATCTGCCGGGACAAGTAGTTTTTCCTCACCGGTCGAAAAATTGTGGCTGTAAATTTCAATAACTTTTTCGGTGGGATTCATTTTGATAAATGAAAATTCATTTGCGCCCGGAATCCACTGAAACCCGCTCACGTTTGTTGAAATAACTAACTTGTTCGAGTAAATGTCATCGATTGAATAATACCGGTTTTGCCCGTTTATAATGCTAACGAACAAAAACAGGAAAAGAATGCTTTTGAACTTCATACTGTATCCTAATTATTTCCGGATGATAGTTGTTACATTTGCCTGAGCCAGCGGCGTCATGACAATTTCGTTAATATTAACATGCGGTGCCCGTGTTGCTGCATATAGTATAGCATCTGCAATATCATCAGCAGTTAACGGGGTTACACCTTTATAAACATTTCCAGCTCGCTCAGCATCACCTTTAAACCGTATCATACTAAAATTAGTTTCCACCATACCGGGGTCAACACTGGTAATACGGATGCCATATTCAAGTAAATCAAACCGGAATCCCTTGCTGAGGGCATTTACCGCGAACTTACTCGCGCAATACACAGCCCCTTTCGGATACACGTCATGTCCGGCAATAGAGCCAAGGTTGATAATATGCCCCTGCCTTTTCTCCATCATTCCGCCGATAAACTGTTTGGTAATGTATAACAATCCTTTGACGTTTGTATCTATCATAACATCAATATCATCAAGAGCAGAGTCCTGTATAAAATCAAATCCCGAAGCGAGCCCCGCGCTGTTGATAATGATGTCCGGTTTTTGAAATTTTTCCGGCAGACCCTCGAACATTTCTTTTACTGCCTGTTTATCACGTACATCAACAACTGCAACGTGCACGCTCAGCCCTTTTTGTTGCATTTCCTGTTGCAGTTCAAGCAGTTTGGGCATATTTCTTGCCAGCAATAAAAAGTCAGAGTTTTCCTCTGCAAAATATCTGACACATGATTCACCAATACCTGATGTAGCTCCAGTAATTAAAGTAAGTTTATTTTTTAGTTTGTTCATGTGGAATCCTTTGTAATGGAGTTTCGTTATGATTTGAAAATAAATTGGTAAGCCGGGCAAGCGCCAGGCTCTGATATCCAAAAATGATAAAAGTTACAATAAAAGCAAGAACGGCACGCTCCTGAAAATTGTAACCTTTGGTAAGAAGAAGTTGTTCCCATTCCCTGCTAATCGGTATGCTAAAAACACAATTAAGAATAAACAGGAATAAATGGAACAACAGAAACGTTATGATGGAGAACTGGAAAAACAGTAAAAACATTTTTGATGCCTTTGCCTTTGCTTTTCTGGTGATAAATGCGCTAGTTTCGATATAAAACAATGCAAGCAGCGGCACAACAAGCGAAGCGAAAAAGGGTATTTGCAACGGCAATTTTTCAAGTCCGTCAATGGTCAAGGAAGGGAAGAGCAGCTTCCATTGCAATTCGGTTGCAACACTTCCATTGGATTTATAGATAAAATATTTTATCAACTGCAGCGGATAAAAGAACAAGGCAGCAGCCGAAAGGAAACCCAATAATGCCATAAGCTTGCTTTTCTTTTCCGGTACAGCTTTCTCGATTTTCTTTTTTGTTCTTTTTTCCTTCATTTTACCATTTTTAATTGATTCAGTAATTCGTGTGTAAAATTACATCATTTTACTAAATTTTCAGCGGTATCACTGATTAAGACGGATATTTATTTCAATTATTCTAACACAGCCCTTGTGCTTTCACAGCTTATCGCCCAAACCTAAATTGTAATTTTATTGCTGATTATTATTCGCTTCTTGCCAGCATAACTGCACGCTCAATAATCACATTGATATGTAAAATTGTAAGGTACTACACGTATGTTTGAATTTCAGCCTTTTATAACTTCCGGGGTTTCCGATGAAACTTGGGATGCTTTTGTTGAAGCTTCTGATAACGGAACAATGTTTCATAAACGCCGCTTCCTTTCCTATCACCCAAAAGAGCGGTTCAAAGACGCCTCGGTTGTTGTTACCAAGGACAGTAAAATATTTGCTGTTTTACCCGCGGTAATTGTTCAGCGTGAAGATAAACTGGTTTTATCATCGCATTCAGGTGCGTCGTATGGCGGCTTTGCCTATAAAGACCTTAACATTCAAGAAGCGTTTGATTTGGTTGCCGGTTTATTAAAATATGCGAAAAAAATGAAATGCGATGCCATTCAGATGACATTCGCTCCAATGATTTATCAGTCCAAATATTCAAACTACTTTGAATTTGCCCTGTTCAGAAATGGATTTACCTATCTGAAGAGGGAAATATCAAGCGTTGTTCCACTTAATCTAACAGACGATGAACTGCTGGCTACGTACCGCCCCGAAGCCAGAACATCGGTGAAAAAAGCCATTAATCAGGGTGTTGAAATTGTTGAGACGGAACTTTTCGGCGACTATTATGAAATCCTTAAGAAGAACCTCAAAATGCGGCATAACGTGTCCCCGACACACTCCCTAGAGGAATTGTTAAAATTGAAACTGCTCTTCCCTACAAAAATCAGGTTGATGGGCGCATTCAAGGATAATCAGCTGCTCGCCGGGGTTTGTAACTTTAGTGCCAATAAAAATGTTGTTCTCGCGTTTTATATCAGCCACGATGAACAGTTCCAACAGTACCGCCCGGTTAACCTGCTGTTTTTCGAAATCATGAAGCGGTACCGCGAAGAAGGCTACAAATATTTAGACTTTGGCATATTTACCGTTAATATGGAACCAAACTGGGGTCTTGGCCGTTTCAAAGAAAATTTCGGTGCCCGCGGTTTATTCCGGGACACTTTCTATAAAGAATTGTAGGCTACCCTGCA
>JACPGF010000002.1:0-14488 GCA_016182615.1 Ignavibacteriales bacterium | reverse complement strand
ATGTGCTTTTTTTTTTTAGTATTAGGGCCTCGAAGCAGGCCCTCTTCTATTTCATTCCGTACCTATGCCTTTGAATATTTCTGTTACCCCAATGCAATGAAACGGGCGCAAATTAGTATTTTAGCACTCTATGAAAAAAATCACTCTCAATAAAACAAATATCTATTTCGGCACATGCAGTTGGAAGTATGATTCATGGATGGACATCGTTTACACCCGTCCGGAAAGCAAAACCATGCTTGCCGAATACGCCACACACTATTCTTCAGTCGAAATAGACCAGTGGTTTTGGTCATTACATCAGCCTGGGACAGCTTTGCTGCCAAAGCCGAAAGATGTGGAAGACTATGCTTTGCAGACTTCCGGTGATTTCAGGTTTACTATTAAAGCCCCAAACAGCATTACACTAACACACTTTTACCAGAAGAACAAAAGCGAGCCTTTGAAGGTTAACCCGCATTTTCTCTCTGCTGAATTAGCTGAAAAATTTATCGCGTCAATTAAACCCTTGCAGGAAAAGATTGGGATGATAATGTTCCAATTCGAGTATTTGAATCTCAGTAAGATGCCATCATTGGAACACTTCCTTGGTTTACTGCACGAGTTCACAGAAAAACTTCCTGCCGGGTATCCCTATGGCATTGAAATACGAAACCCGAATTATTTAAATGAGCGCTACTTTGCATTTCTTAACGAGCATAATCTCAGCCATGTGTTTTTACAGGGATATTTTATGCCGCCTGTTTTCCCGCTTATTAAAAGTTTTCAACCGGTGCTGCATTCACCGCTTACAATACGTCTGCATGGACCGGACAGGAGTGGCATAGAGAAAAAAACAGGCAGTATCTGGAATGCAATAGTTGAGCCAAAAGATGAAGAACTCCATGAGCTTGTCGCAATGCTCATCTTTCTTTCATCATACCAAAACGATATATACGTTAATGTAAACAACCATTTTGAGGGATCCGCCCCTTTAACCATTAAGCGTATTTCAGATTTATTAACAAGCGAATTACATTAAGGTAATGACTACTATTACGACAGGACGTTCCATCCATCAAAAAGGAATAATAGCAATTGTAGCAGCTGCGCTGCTGTGGAGTACCGGTGGCATTTTTATTAAACTTATTTCCGGCGGCCCGTTTATTATTTCATTCTACCGCAGCATTTTTACCATTATCACTTTTCTTGTATTATTCAAAGGCAAAAATTTCAAATGGAATAAAACCGGCTTATTGGCGGCGGTTAGTTATGCCGGTATCTTGATTTTATTTGTTACTGCAACAAAACTGACAACAGCAGCGAATGCAATTTTTTTGCAGTACACCGCGCCAATTTACGTGCTTATTTTAGAGCCGATACTCCTGAAGACGAAACTGCGCCGGATTAACATAGCAACCATTTTGGCCTGTTTTGCCGGGATGTCTTTGTTTTTCTTCGGAAAAATCTCTACCGGCAACATGACGGGCAATATTGTAGCGCTTGCATCTGGCCTTGCAATGGCCTCCTTCGTGTTACTCATGCGGAAAAACGAACCGGAGTTTCAGTTAGCTTCGGTTTTTCAAGGGAATATCCTTATTGTTCTTATTTGTATCCCTTGGATGTTTGGGGCGGCCACGCCAACGGTGCCTGAGTTCGGGATGCTGACGTTTCTCGGCGTATTCCAGATAGGCATTGCTTATGCCCTGTTTACTTACGGCCTGCAGCGGGTCGAGGCGATTGAAGCCTCGTTAATTGCAATGATTGAACCCGTGCTTAACCCGGTGTGGGTATTTATATGGTACGGTGAACAGCCATCGGTATATGCAATTGCCGGAGGTATTTTAATTTTAATAGCAATAACAATCAGAACGATTTACATTGAGGGTAAAAAAAGGATGAATGCCGTTTAGGACTCCTCAACGGGGAAGCCCGCAATGGCCTGATATTGTACTCGATAAATATTTCCTTACTGCCAGAAACAGTATTTTACAGTAGAAACTTAGTGTAATAGCGCTTATTAAATGACATCGGCACAGCATTTTTAAATAGTCCGGTTTGCAATAGTTAACATGATTTTGA
This sequence comes from Ignavibacteriales bacterium, assembly GCA_016182615.1. Lineage (GTDB taxonomy): Bacteria > Bacteroidota > Ignavibacteria > Ignavibacteriales > Ignavibacteriaceae > JACPGF01. The sequence goes on along the minus strand of JACPGF010000002.1, from coordinate 12,427 downwards.
AGTAAAAACAAGCTTTCCCGCGGGTATCTGCCAAATTTTAGGCTTTCATCCTGAGAGGCAAAGCAAACACTCAATGTTCGAGAGACCTCAATTAGAGACCTAAAACACAAATGATACACTTGAAACAGATTATATTATCCTCTATACAATCACTAAATTGTGTTATTCTTTTATAAAAATTTGAAACATGGAACTAGATTTAGCCTCGGGATATAATGGAGCCATTGAAATGGCTTCTTCTCATTACGAAAATTTTCCGGTAATATCACTTGCCGTCCCAAAACTTATTCGGAAAGATATTGCCATAATTTATTGGTTTGCCCGCACCGCGGATGATATTGCCGATGAAGGCAGCATTACGCAGCATGAACGCCTGGTACAACTACAGGATTTTAGAAACCGGTTTATTGATACCCTTAACGGTAAGTACAGAGACAACCACGATGCGGCTTTGCATTTTACTATTTGCGAACGGAAACTGAAAACAGAGCACTTTTTTGCTCTTCTTTCGGCCTTCGAGCAGGACATTGAAAAATGCAGATACTCAACTCTTGAAGAATTGTTCGATTATTGCAATCGTTCTGCAAATCCTGTCGGTAGGTTATTATTGCAATTATACAATGTTAAAGCCCCCCAAACAGCCAACATTTCGGATGCCATCTGCACAGCATTGCAGCTTGCTAATTTTTGGCAGGATATCTCCATCGACAATAAAAAAGGGAGAATATACATCCCTCAGGATTACCTGCAAAAGTACGGTATTACCGAAGAAGAGGTACTAAGCGGTAAAACATCTGAAAATTTTGTTAAGTGTATGGCTGAATTGACCCATTACACGGATTCACAGCTCACAACCGGATTTGAACTGATTCCACACCTTCCCGGGGCATTCCGCTGGCAAATTTTGTGGACTATATTAGGCGGGAGAAAAATATTAGCAAAAATCAAAAAAAATAAGTATAATGTCTTCAGAAAACGTGTTAAGTTATCAGTATTCAACATTTCACAAATTTTGATAGATTCATACTTATATGAGCGAGCAATCTGCAAAAGAAATAGCAAAAAAAAGTAAAAGCAGCTTTTACTACGCTTTTTCATTGATGCCAAAGGCAAAGAGGAATGCTATGAATATTGTGTATGCTTTTTGCAGGCAAACCGATGATATTGTTGACGAAGGAAGTGAAACTGTTGAATCGAAGTCTCATTCGCTCTCCGTTTGGCGTGCTGAATTTGAACAAGCTTTTACCGGGCAATCTTCATACAGCCTGCTTAATAAAACTGCATCTACTATCAAACAGTTTAATATTCCTATTGACCCATTCTTTGAATTAATCAAGGGGATGGAAATGGATCTCGACAATAAACCGTTTGAAACTTTCGAGGATTTGAAACTTTATTGTTACCGTGTTGCATCTACTGTTGGTTTAATGTGTGTTGAAATTTTTGGATACAAACATGCCAGCGCGAAACAGTTCGCTGAAGACCTTGGCATTGCGTTGCAGTTAACCAATATTATCCGTGATGTATCCAAGGATGCAAAAAACGGCAGAATTTACATCCCGCTTGAAGATTTGAGACGGTACAATTACACGCGTGAAGAATTGAACGCGGGTATTTACAATGAAAATTTCATCGCCCTCATGGAGTTTCAGGCACGGCGCGCTCAGGTTTATTTTCAGCGGGCAACAGATAGTTTAAACCGCGAAGATAAACCTTCCATGTTTGCAGCCCGGGCAATGCAGCATATTTATTACCGTTTGTTAAAACGGATTATTAATGCTAAATACGACATCTTCAACAAACAAGTTAATGTCTCCAAATTTGAAAAAGTTGGCATCGCTGTCGGTGTCTGGGCTAAGTATAACCTCGTGTATTAATGAAATCCTGCCTTGTTGTCGGCGGAGGTCTTTCAGGGCTTTCTGCTGCTGTTCATCTTGCCAGTAACAATTACCAGGTAACCCTGCTCGAAGCTTCCCCAAAAATTGGCGGGCGTGCTTATAGCTTTCATGATGAAACTCTTGATTCAGTTATTGATAATGGCCAGCATATTATCATGGGCTGTTATAATGCAACCATGGAGTTTGTAAAATTAACCGGAGCCGGTGACCGCTTTATATATCAAGATACTTTGGATATAACAACAGTTATGCCCGCGCAGAAGATGTTCCGCCTTTCTGCTTCTACAAATGCATATCCCCTCAACTTGCTCAGCGGAATACTCAACTACAACGTCTTGAATTTTTCTGAACAATTGTTTGCTGTGTGGTTGCTGGTAAAAGCACTATTCCCTAAACCTCAGAATATTAACTTGCAACAATGGCTTGAGAAAAACGGTCAATCTGAAAATGCAAACAAGGCATTATGGGAGTTTCTTGCAGTCGGGGCACTCAATACTTCAATGCAAAAAGCAGATGCGGCAATTTTTGTTAAAATAATACGCAGGATTTTTCTGCATGGTAATTTTGCATCAACTATAATACTACCAAAGGATTCATTAACTGACTCTTTTATAACTCCAGCTTTAGATTTCCTTAAATCGCACAAAACTTCTGTATTGTTATCAAGCCGGGTAACGGAAGTCCTTCGCACTGGCAACCGGGTTACCGGAGTTGTTACTTCTTCGGGAGTGTATAATGATTTTGATGAGGTTGTCCTTGCAATTCCACCATATGCAGTTGCAAAGATAAAAGGATTGGATGATGTGGCAGGGGAGACTGACACCGGGTTTACTTATTCATCAATCCTAACCGTTCATTGCAAAGTTGCTGAGCATACACTCAATAGGCCATTTTACGGTCTCATCGGTTCACCAATTAATTGGGTTTTTGTACACGGAAATATACTGACAACAGTTACAAGCGATGCGGATGCATACAACGGGCTTCCAGACTATGAAATACTTTCACTCGTGCAGAGGGAAATTTTACGTTATCTTGGGATAACCCTTGATAAATTACAAAGCCACCGGATAATAAGGGAAAAACGTGCGACATTTATTCCCAACTCATCAAATCTGCCGCGAAGGCCATCAACAATTACCGCCGCGAAAAATCTGTTCCTTGCCGGAGACTGGATTGACACCGGGCTTCCTGCAACCATCGAAAGCGCGATACTCAGCGGCAAAATGGCCGCTGATGCAATTACAAAATTATAAAGTATTGTCTTTATCCTTTGGTAAAATTAATCTGGCACAGTGATCCGATTCCCCATTAATAATTCCTAACCCGGATGCTGCCAAAGCCAGAAACGAAAATCTGCAACTACTCAAGTTAGAATGGATTACATTTAACAATAATTCATACCCCAACGGGGTTAAATCTGAATAACCGCAGGTTCCTTACCCGTGGAACATAAACTAACTAATTTTCCGTCCCCGAACGGTGGCGGACCATGCCCCGATTAACAGATACCTATACCTATTCAAAAAGTTATAATCTTTGAAAGAAATACCAGAAAATAGAAATTATGGCAACTCAACATTAAGGTTCGCCCCGGGGATGGTTGTTGGTTGGTTTACATTTCCCGTGGGTTTCACCCACGGTTAATCAGATTTAGTCCTACTGGTGAGTGTCGCATAACATAATTTTATCCCTAAAAAGCGTGGTAGAGACAGCAAGTGGCTAAATCCGTTGGTCCCGTTTTTGAACTCTCTCCCCCGGTTTACCCATTACCCAACCATAGACGGTAGCGGGATGAATCCGGGGGCAATTGTAAAAGTACCCGCATGAATGGCTGCTGAAAATGCGATTAATTAAGTTGCCCCCGGATTTATCCCAATGGTGTCAACTTAAAGACGAAATGTTTGTTTTTACACTAAAAACAGCCCTCACCCTAACCCTCTCGCAAAAGGAGAGGAAACCGGAAGAGTCGCCTATAACGCGGGTTTTAAGTCTCCCCGCCCTCGTGTCCCCATGGGATTGGGAGATGAGATTTAGAGCTTACCTACCTTAAGGTAGGGTGAGGGCTTTGCAGTTATTAGGAAGTTTAATTAAGTCGAAAAACTTAAGTTGACACCATTGGATTTTTCCCATGACGCCATTGGTGGGCAATGGGTAAACCGGAGGATTGAAAGACCTAAAACAAAACGGGCTTCAGCCCAACTTTGCTGTTGAATACTATCCATTTCTAAATTATGCGACACCCACTACTGGGGAATTTGAAAATTTTTTTTTCTTTTTACCTCTACCCTTGGCTATATTGCAAACGATTACGATAACTCTTTATAATTAGACTCAATTGAAAAAAACTTTTCACATTTGAGATTGATTAAATTCCTTATGGAATAATTAATAAAAATGAAAAACGGGGGATAACGGCAATTTGGTATTTTATGCAAGCTGTAAAGGGATATTATTGGATTTTTGGCTGGAGAATGAGGGGAAGCAGAAAAAAGGATATTCAGACAAAAATTTGTTAAAAAGAAATTTTTTCGATAGGTTTTATTTTTATCCTACCCGGAAAAAGGGAAATAAAACTAAATAAAAAGATTTTTTTGAGGGAAATAGAATTTTCACTATATTTCAAGACTATAATAAAGAAAATGTTTAAGGTTTAATCGATTCATGGCAAATCATAAATCAGCTAAAAAAAGAATTTTGGTTAGCGCAAAGAGACGCGATATCAACAAAAGTTCAATGTCTAAAATGAAAACCCTTATTAAAAAGGCTTTTGCTTCTACGGAAAAAGCCGAGGGTGAAGTTTCCTACAAGGATGCAGTATCTTATATCGATAAGATGATTGCTAAAGGAAGACTGCATATTAATACAGGCTCACGCAAAAAAGCTCATTTAACTGTTCACGTTAACAAGTTAAATACCCCTATAAGCGCTTAACAGCGTTTTAAAGGACATTTTGTTTTTTCGCGGCTCCGGTTTTAACCGCTGCGCTTTTTTTGTTTTAAATTTTGCAGAGCTCCTTTTACTTCAGCAAGACGATTTTTCCGTTAAAAAATTGTTCATCCGCTGAGAGCCTGTAATAATAAATTCCTGATGCAAATGGGCGTAAATCGAGGTGAACTGAATACTTGCCCGGATTTTCCATACCCTTCACAATGTCAAGTAATTTCTCTCCAACCAGATTGAACATTGAAATACGCACTTGTGCTGTCCGGCTTAATGAATATTGAATATTTGTTGATGCATTGCACGGGTTCGGGAAATTACCGAACAACCGGAATGTATGCTCCCATATATTTTCAACTGTTACCGGGTTACTATATGTTGTGTTGCCCTCAAAATCAATGGCACCGATACGGCAATACTTTATAATTTCAGGGGATGCCTTGAAAAGATATTTATAGATACTCAACTCGGCTCTCTCTGTTTTACCAACCGGTAAAAACGATTCGGCTATCCACTCGATACCGTTGATTGAAAACTGAGGATGAAAACCCCTTAGGCTTTTTCCCGATGTTACCTCCCACTTCAGCTCAACCATTCCTGCAACAAATTGTACAGAGCATGGATAGTCCTCAACCGGAATAACGCGCAGACCGATTCTATACACTTTTCCACCCGCACCCGTTGCCACAACTGAATAGGCATCATAAACTGCTGCCGCCATCAAATCGCTGCCTGTTGAGTCAAAAAGTTGCAGCCGTTTATTTGCCCCTGTTCCAAGAATGCAGCCTGAGCGTCCCACGGCAAAAACCAAAGAGTCGTTTATCGCGGCAACCGAGTAAATTGTTTTTCCTGATAATCCTACCGTATCACTTACGATACTGAGAGACTGGAAGCCGTCTGTTGTTTTATATACGGTTCCATTTTCGCCTGATACATAACCTAAAAGATGGTTCACCAGGCAAAGGCCGTGCAGCCTTTCTGCCGGAGGTGTGCCCGGAAAAGCCTGCCAGTTAATCCCAAAATCCGTTGTTGTATATATTTTTTTCTCTGACCCGATTACGACACCAAATGTTTCATTGAGCATTTTTATTCCATACAATTCGGATACGGCAATACTTCTTTTAATCCAGCTCTGCCCTTTATCGGAGGTATAGTAAATTGAGCCGTCAATTCCCGAGATAAATCCACGGTTCGCATCGATGAACGAAATACCGCTGCCTGCGGCACCGGAAAGAATTACCTGTTTACCCGCCCATGTATTGCCTTCATCGGTTGAAAGAAAAAACAACCCCCCCTGCCCGGTTGCATAAATGGAGCTCCCTTTCCTGTCAACTGCAGTGAAAGTTCCAAGTGTAGAAGTATGTGCTGTGTTAAGCCATTGCGAAACATTTGAGTTGCTCGTTCGAATATTGCCTTTTTCACCGGCTATGGTAATTGCGCCGTTCTGCACTGTAACGGCGTGGTATGTCCGGCTGTCTTGTGTTGCATTTGCCCAATCCGAAAAGTCGCTTGATAACTTTATAATGCTGCCCCCGCTGGCTCCGAGCATAAGCCCATTACCGGTAAAACGTGCACAGCGTATGTCTTCGCCAGAGATAGAGGATTTGAGTATCCAAGAATTTCCGCCATCGGTGGTGGTAAAGATTTTTCCATTCTGCCCGGATAAGCAGCCTCTGAGTGAATCCCGGAAACACATGGAATAATAAATGACATTCTCAGGCGGGCTGTTTTGAACAAATGATGAACCGTTATCGGTACTTTTATACAGCACGCCATTGCCTGCGATAAAAAATGTGGATGGAGATACTCTTGTAATTGCATACAGTTCTTTGCTGCCGGGAGTCATAACCTGCCAATTCAGGCCGCCATTTGTTGTACGCATTATTTTTGAAGCCGCGCCAACCAAAATGCCATTGTTCATATTGTCCCAGTGCATAGCATTTGGTGTATTATTTACAGGAGTGTTGACAGCTTGCCAGTATGCACCGCCATCGGTTGTTTTGAAGAGAACAGCATTATTATTAACACTTCCACAGAGGTAACCGGAATCAGGAGTGAAAAAATGCAATTGAGTGATATTCCCGCGGTAGTGGCTTGTATCCGCGCAACGCTCCCAAGTAAGCCCGGTATCTGTTGTTTTGTAAACTATTCCTTTGCTGCCGCCGGCATAGCCAACTGCTGCTGTGGGAAAAGAAAGAGCAGTTAAATTATCATCAGCAGAAAAATTCCAATCAAGCCTTTGCCATGTATTTCCTCCATCGGAAGATTTAGCGATAACGCTTTGCTGACCGGCAAGGCTGCCTGCTGCATAGATGATGCTGTCGCCCATTGCAATTGCACGGACATCTACAGGAATTACCGGAGTACGGATTTGAGCAATAGAGAACTGAGCAACAATTTTTCCAACACACGTTAACAAGAGCAATAATATATTTACCCGCATAATTTCACCCGCCAATTTGTAACAAACGTTTAAAACTCATGGAAAATTAAAAATTACCGGATTATTTACCAAATACTGCTGAAGGGGAAATTATTTTATGCGGGATCAAAGAGACTTTGTTTTGTGTTTTCTTTCGTTTATGTTTCACATTATGGTTGAGAAATATTTTTATTTTTTAACACTGGATATTTTACTTTCCACAATTTACGTTCGTTCAGGGAGACTACATTACCTATCTGATTCCGGGACAGTGTACAATCGCTTGCACGGCAATATTTATTTAACAATTGATGCCATTTTTCCGATAATACACCGACAAGGAAGAGAAAAAAATTCAATGAGGGAATACTTTCCGGACTGTCCGGCACACCGGATTGTTTGCCCGGGCAAGTAGAACGGCGCAGTATTTCTTATCTGAATACCCGCCCTTGATAAAAAGTTTTTTTTCATTAAGCCCTGATACGGAGGTTAGATGAATAAGCTGGACCAGATTATTGAAGATTATAAAGAAGCCGTATTTGATACCGACCGGCAGGCAGCTTTAGAAATAATCAACGAAGCGACGAGAAATGGTATCACTCCTGAAGAGGTCGTATTTGAAATTGTGATCCCAACAATTCACTCGATGATGGAAAACGTCAGCAGCTTGGACACCAATCTTGCACAGCACTTTATCGCTGCGCAGATTGCAGCAGAAATTACTGAGGTAATGACGGCAAAATTTCCCGAATCATATACAGTTGCCGGCAGCGTGGTTATCGGCACCTCTGCTGGAGATTTGCATGGTTTGGGGAAAAGAATTGTTACTGGCTGCTTGAAGGCCTTTATGATAGATGTTACGGATCTGGGTCTTAATGTTTCCCCGGAACGCTTTGTTGATGAAGCTGTTGCCCGTGGTGCAGAAGTAATTGGCATTTCTTCGATGATGGTGCATACAGCCAGAGGAGAAAATGGCTGCCTTAAAGTTAGACAAATACTGAGGGAAAGGGGACTTGAACAAAAGATTAAAATTGCCGTTGGCGGAGCCCCATACCGTTTTGATCATAACCTGTATAAAACGGTTCAAGCGGATGCATGGGCAGAGGACGGAATTCAAGCCTGTAAAGTAATAATGGATTTAATCGAGGAGGTACATAAATGATTACAGGAATGGACCGGCTGGTGGCTGCATTAAACGGAACCGTGTCTGACCGGGCACCTGTTTTTTGCAATCTTTTTGATCAGGGAGCAAAAGAACTGCAAGTTCCTCTTAAGGATTATTATTCAAATGGTGAGTATGTCGCTGAGGCGCAACTCAAAATGTTATCCAAATACGGGTATGACAGTGTTTGGAGTTTATTCTACGTTGGGAAAGAAGCTGAATTGCTTGGATGTAATCAAATGCGGTTTGCTGAAGATGGTCCACCTAACGTGGAAGACTTTGTTATTAAAAACTATGGTGATGTGGGTCGGTTAAAGGTTCCTGATGATATTGCATCTCATCCGGCTTTTGCCGAGTCTTCAAAGTGCCTTCGAATCCTTAAACGCGAGGTTGGCGGCAAAAACCCGATTTGTGCTTATGTCTCAGCAAGTATGATCCTTCCCGCCATGTTAATGGGTATGGATAAATGGATGGAACTGTTGTTCATGGGTCCGCCGGAGGTACGGGATGAACTTCTGGAAAAATGCCATGAATTTTTTGTGAAAGAAATACAAGCATACCGGGCTGCAGGTGTTGATGTCATCATTTATTCCAACCCATTCGGTTCCACCGATATTATTTCAATGAAATATTTCATGAAACACTCCCTGCCTTGGATAAAAAAAGACATTGAAGCAATTGGTACTAATGGTATTGTTTATTATTGCGGTACCGCCCGTATGAACCGGGTTATAAATACAGTGATAGAGCAAACCGGTCTCGCGGTGTTCCATTTAAGCCCATTAGATGATATAGCAGAAGGCAAAGCTATCGTGGCAAACCGAGGCTTAACGTGCGGGGTTATAAATGATATAAAGCTTATTGACTGGACACAGGATGAAATTAAATCGGAAGTAAAACGGATTTTTGACGCTGGAATGCCCGGAGGCAAATTCCTTTTTTCAACGGCAGTAATGCCCTACAACATTCCTGAAAATAACATCCGTGCTATGCTGGAAGCAGCGTATGAATTTGGGAAGTATTAAGCATGAGAACAGAAGTGAATAGCGAAAGCTTAGTGCTGCTTGGCTGTGGAATCCTGAGAAAGGAAATAGCACTGCTCTGTAAAAAGAACAATTGGCCTATCGAGACACACTATCTCGATTCATCCCTCCATATTGACTTTGATTGTTTATATAAGGGGCTGAACTCGTTACTGGTAAAGTATCAGGAAAGTAACACGATTGTTTTTTACGGGTGCTGCCATCCGTTAATGGACAAAATTCTGGAAAAAGGGAAAACCAACAGAACCATCGGGCAGAATTGTGTTGATATGCTGCTTGGACGTGACTTGTTTAATGCTGAACTAGCTAAAGGGGCATTCTTTATCCTCGAAGAATGGGCGCATAGATGGGAATTTATTATAACTAAAGCCTTTGGAACTAAAAACCCGGATATCGTTAGAGAAATGTTCAAAGGTGACCATAAATATCTATTGTGTTTGCGAACTCCTTGTTCAAATAATTTTACCGCCGAAGCAGAAAAGGCCGGTAAATTCGTTGACCTCCCGGTTAGATGGATGGACGTAGGGCTAAACAACCTTGAATCAGTATTGCAGGCGGCTATTACCCGAAAAATAAAGGAAAAGCAATGGCAAAAACAGATATAAATGCAGGTGAGATACAGATACCTTTAACTGATAATCCGTTTAATACACGAGATGATTACCGTATCCGGTCTGGAAAATACGATTGACAGTATGCTGCAAAATATTCTTGATGTTATCGGCGGCGAAAATCTCATCCTCTATTATAAAATTGACAACATCGTGTACTATTCAGATGTGTTTGGTAAAAAAATGTGTATTTCTGTTATCACCGATGCACTTGTGAATGAAGTTTTTGAAAAGAACAAGGCCATTGAATTCGAACATAGTTTTAACGATACAAAATTGACGACAAACGAGTTTACACAGGCTTATACATGGGTTTTTCCGTTACAGGTGGGGCAAGAAACCATTGGTGTGCTTAAAATGGAAAACATGATGATGGGTAAACGCGGGCTTTCACAGCAATTGCCAATGTTTTTTAGTTATGTTGCCCTTGTCCTTAAAAACGAGATACTGGGGCACTCGCGTCTGATGCAGATTAATGAACAACTGAATACAGCCAATGAAATATTAAAAAAAGCCAAGGAGGAATTGGAGATTCGGGTAGCAGACCGGACATTTGAATTGCAACAAGCAAATGTACAACTGCAAGCCGAGCTTTTTGAGCGCCAGCGAGTCGAAGATGCTTTAAGGGAACAATATTCAACGCTGCATGGAATCATTGAAAGCACAAACTCAGTAATATTTTCAATAGACACGCAATACCGTTATACCAGTTTCAATTCACTGCATGCAGCTGTAATGAGACAAATCTATGGGGTGGAAATCCTGAACGGGCATAGCATATTGGACTATATGACGGTTGCAGAAGACCGCGCGAAGGCAAAACAAAATTTAGACCGGGCTTTGGCAGGCGAACGGTTTATCGAAGGGGCATTTTCCGGTGACGAGGGGATGTCCCGGCGGTATTTTGAAGTTTCCCACAACCCGGTCAAGTCAACAGACGGTTCGGTTGTTGGTGTTGCTGTACTTTCCCGGGATATAACCGAGCGTAAAATGGCAGAAGAAGCCATACGGGCAAGCGAGGAAAAATACCGGACACTGATTCAAAAAATACAAGCTGCCGTTGTTGTCCATAGCGCCGATACACACATCCTGACCTGTAACCCTTCGGCAGAATTATTACTTGGCTTAACGGAAGATCAGCTCATGGGAAAAGAAGCCACTGATCCAGCATGGCATTTCTTCCGTGAAAACAGAACACCTATGCCGTTTGAAGAATATCCTGTCAACCGGGTTTTAACAACGGGCAGGGCACTGAGTAATTTTGTGACTGGAATACACCGGCCGGGTAACGCGAACGGTAACGATGTATGGGTTATTGTAAACGCCGATCCGGTTTTTGGCAAAGAGAATGAAATAGTTCAAGTAATAGTAACTTTTACCGATATAACCGAGCGCAAGACCGCGGAAGATGCCTTGCAGCGGTCGAACCGCGAACTGAGAGCAATAAGCAACTGTAATCAGGTGCTTTTACGGGCACATGATGAACAAACACTGCTTAATGAAATATGCAGCATCGTTTGTAACGAGGCCGGTTACAAAATGGCGTGGGTGGGTTATGCTCAAAATGATGAAGATAAAACTATTAGTCCTGTCGCGTGGGCTGGATCCGATAGCAGTTATATCTCCAATGCTAAGCTTACCTGGGCAGAAACATCCTTCCACGGAAATGGTCCCGCCGGAAAGGCTATTCGGAACGGCGAAATAATCTATGTGCAAGATTTTGCAAACGACCCGCTGATGTTGCCCTGGCGCGAGAGTGCTTTACAGCATGGATATAAGTCAGGCATTGCACTTCCCTTGAAGGATGAAAACATGCAGGCATTCGGTGTCCTCCTGATTTATTCAATTGAAATAAATGCTATTACTCCTGACGAGATCCGCCTTTTGGAAGAGTTGTCGGGTGATTTGGCCTATGGAATTATCAATTTGCGTACACGCGCTAAACATAAACAGGCCGAAGAGAAATTAATTGCAAGCGAAGAGCGGTATAAAAGAATTACATCCGGAATTACAGACTATCTCTATACTGTTAAAATAAAAAATGGACGGGCCATAGAAACAATTCATAACGAGGCTTGCCAGTTGATAACCGGATACACGCCGAAGGAATTTATTGAAGATCCTTATCTTTGGATACACATGGTTGTTCCGGAGGACAGAGAATTAGTCGGAAACAAATTCTCAAGAATTATAGAAGGAGAAGATTTCACCCCTATTGAACACCGTATCATTTGCAAAGACGGGAAAATCCGTTGGATTAGCGATACAGCCATTCCTAAATATAATGAAAATGGCGAACTTGTTTCGTATGATGGGGTTATTAAAGACATAACCGAACGCAAGAAAGC
>JACPGF010000149.1 GCA_016182615.1 Ignavibacteriales bacterium | reverse complement strand
GAAAAAGCTCTAAAAAGCAGAAAATAAAAAGATGAAACAGTAAAAAAGAATAATCGGTAAAAGCAGTCTGGAAAAATCGAAAAAAAACACCTCGTTTTTAAAGGGAGACCTGTATTTGTTCAGAGTTTTAACACAGCCTCTCAAGGAGGGGGGCTTTTGAGTTTTTTTTATCGAATGAAAGGTGCGAAAACTACCCGACTGCAACCCAAGTACAATTAGTAATTGCAGGATAATTAAAAGAGGAGTATGATCTGGTGCTTAAAAAGAAAATTTTCCTGTTTGCAGCAAATTATCAACTTTGCCGGATGCTGTATTTTGTTCAAATCTTTTGGCTGCAAAATGGTGACGTGATGCTTTCGGGCTATGTTTTATTGTATCCCTGCCCCGGAATTACCTTCCGGGGATGAGATGAAACTCTGCTTAAACCTTCTCCTCAACAACTTCCTGTACGGGAAGTGTAATTTTTCTGGTTTTTCCGGTAGTATTTACCTCAAGCAGTTTTCGGGCAAGCTCACGCTTGCGCTCTATGCGCTTTTTGTTAAAGATAACCGGCATAATTTTCGGGTGGGGAGTACCGTTACGGTACGTGTAAATTTTATTCTGGAAGTTACGCAGAACAATTTTCTGGTCATCCATGTGCAAAACATAATTGGGCAGCAATGGAATTTTTCCGCCGCCGCCGGGTGCATCAATCACAAAATGGGGAACGGCAAGCCCGCTGGTCCATCCGCGTAAATGTTCTATAATTTCAAGCCCTTTGGCTACTGTTGTCCTAAAATGGTTCGCACCCTTGGTTTCGTCTGCCATATAGATGTAATAGGGCCGTACGCGTATTTTAAGGAGTTTCTGCATCAAGTCTTTAACAACCACGTGGTCATCGTTAACCCCTTTCATCAGCACCATCTGGTTGCCCACGGGAATGCCGTTATCGGCAAGCAAAGCGCAGGCACGGGAGCTTTCCTCGGTTATCTCCCAGGGATGGTTAAAATGCGTGTTAACGTAAATCGGGTGATATTTCTTCAGCATATCAACCAATTTCTGGGTAATACGCTGCGGCAGAACGCAGGGCATCTTGGTGCCAAGGCGGATAATTTCAATATGTGGTATCTGGCGCAGCCGTTTGATGATTTTCTCGAGCATGGTATCGGTGAGCATCAGCGGATCGCCGCCGGACATGATAACATCACGGATTTCCGTATGCTGCTCAAGATAGGTAAATGCGGCTTCAAGGCCTTTCATCGAAATTTTTTCGGAATTGCCCACTTTACGTTTACGGGTACAGAAACGGCAGTATAAACCACACTGGCTTGTGGTTAAGAATAGTGCACGGTCAGGGTACCGGTGGGTAATGTTTGGAACAGGGCTCATCGCATCTTCATTCAATGGATCCTCTGGAGCATCAATGTCCTCCAACTCTTGAATATCCGGCACGCATTGCTGCCAGATCGGATCGCCCTTGTATCTGATAAGTTTCAGGTAGTACGGATTAATCCGTACCTGAAAAAACTCATTCAGTTTTTCAGCCTCATTCCGGTCCATACCGAAATTTTCTACAAGCTGATCGACAGTGTGCACACTGTCTCGAATCATCTGTTGCCAGAGTTCCATAGATGTTCCTGTTTATTCCGTAAAATTCTTGCCGTACACTACCATGCCATCACCCATTTTATAAAAATCGGGGATGTGTGCCAGAATCTGATAGTTATGCTTTTTATAAAAATTCCGTGTTTTATCGTATTGTTTGCGCGAAGAAGTCTCAGCAAGTATCCATCTGCCGCCTTTGGATTGCACGAGAGCCTCGGCATGTTTCAGCAAAGCTGAACCAAAACCGCCGCCTGTCCCTGCAGGATCAACAACAATCCAGTACAAGTCGAAAACGCCATCGGTTAACGGGCGCCTGCCCGTGCAATGATAACCTGCGGCTTTGCCTTCGTGCTCATACACGTAGATGTAATAATCTTCCTGACCCGGCAGGGCAAGTGCAGTATCAATAAGCTCTAAGGCTATTGCTACTTCTTCGCCATAAAAGATTTCTGTTTTTTGCAGCATCTCAACAATTGCCGGGCGGTCTTCCGCCTGCAATAAACGGATAGGTTCAGTTACGTTCACGTGCAAAATCCACAATGGTTTTAAGCAATTGAGAGTAACTTAAGCCAGCCGCTTTTGCAGCCCGCGCGAACCCCGCGTCCGAGGATAAATCGGGATTAGGGTTAACTTCTATAACATACGGTGCGTCATGCTTATCTGTCCGGACATCAATCCGGGCATAGTCGCGGCATTGCATCACCTCGTAAGCGTGGCGTGCTAAAGCTTGCAGCTTTTCACGCAGCTCAACGGTAATGTTTGCCGGGCATTGCGGAACCGTATGACGATAATACACACTGTCTTCCATCCATTTTCCTTCATACGTTACAATTTTTGGAAAATTTTCCGGAAGACCGTCAAAACATATTTCACTAACGGGCAAAACCTGTTTGCCCAGTACAGCAATATTAAACTCCCGCCCCTCTATGTACTCTTCAATCAGCACCGGCTGATGAAAATGCTCTGCAAGAAATGCGCACTGTGTTTCAAGGGCTTCCATATCATGCACAACACTTTGTTCGCTAATGCCAATACTCGCGTCTTCTGTTAATAATTTTGTAATAACCGGAAATTGCAGCCCCTTCATACAATGTTCGGGCTTCATTCCAGTGTTCCAGACGGCAGCTCCGGGAACCGGCAGGCCGTATGCTTTTAATAATTGCTTCGCACGGAATTTGTTCAAACAGTTTGCCGTGCAGACAGGGATATTACCCGTGTACCGCACCTGCATCAGTTCATACAAACCCTCGTGGTAGGCTTCAAATTCAGTGTTTCCCTCGATGCTTTCAACCAGATTGAAAATAACATCGGGCTTTAATGAACGTAACTTGTCGATAGACTCGTAAACATTGCCATTGATGGTGGTAGTGGTTACATTGCTAAAATGCTCCCGCAGTACCGATACCATTTCCTGCATACCGTGTTCAAACCATGTCTCTGAATTGTCATCCGGAATGGAGTTATCTTCACGCTCTTTACCGGAGTAATTAGTGTAAAGGGTAACAGGCGAGTTATAGCAGAGCAGCACGTTAAGCGGTTCAGGTTTCATAGGCCGTATCTTTCACGGGCGGCATCAAGCACCGAGAGCAGCATATCATTATAAGAATATCCGGCTGTGCGGGCGGCTTTCGGGTAGCACGAGTTATCCGCGGGGTCGGGTAATATGCCCGGCAGCGGGTTTATCTCGATAATATGCGGGTTACCGTCTTTATCGCACCGGACATCAATACGGCTCCAGTCACGGCACCGTAAAACATTGTACGCGGCAAGGCAAATTTCACTTATCCGTTTTTCAAGTTCATCGCTAACCGGGGCGGGGCAATGGTGAATATCCAAATCATTGTCTTTTGTATCATATACCCATTTAGTCTCGTACGAGTACATTGGCACTGTGCCTTCAGGCAGACCGGCAAATGAAATTTCGATGATGGGCAGGACTTTTGCCGTTTTGCCGTTACCCATTACTGCCACGGTAAACTCGCGGCCGCTTAAAAATTCTTCAACCAGCGCGGGCTGTTTGTACTCTGTAGTAATCCGTTCAACCTCACGCAGCAGAGACTGTTCGTCTTCAACGTATGACGAGGCAAATATACCTTTGCCGGAACCTTCACCAACCGGTTTTACGATAAGAGGGTACTGAAGTTGATGATTTGCAACATCTGCAGCCGAATAAGCATTGATAAACCGCGCATTGGGTATGTTGTGAAAACTTAAAATTTCTTTCGTGCGGGCTTTGTCCAAACAAATTGATAAAGTTAACGGGTCTGACCCCGAATAAGGGATATTAAGCATATCAAGCAGCGCGGGCACCTGTGCCTCGCGGCTTATACCATGATATCCTTCGGCAATATTAAAAACGATGTCGGGTTTTTTATCAATTAATGTTTGCAGTGCAGCGGGAGTCGCTTCTACAAGCTGTACATGATGTTTTGTAGCGAGTGCAGCTTCAACTGCATGTATGGTTTCCCACGAGTCCCACTCTGCAAATTGGTCATCATACAGTGTAGAGGGAGCAGGAGATTCTTGATGAGGAACTTCAGGGGACAACGATGCGGCGGAAGAGTTGTTTTCCGGTTTCGCGTTGAAGGTTATTACTACATTTAAACGGTCGCTAATCAAACAAATTTTTCTAATAAATAAATTATTTTTTGCAAATATAATACATATATAAATGATGTTTTGTTAATATGCAACATTTCAAAAAATATTTTTTCATTAATCAGAAAAATACAGGGAATATTTTTTTAAATTTTTTAAAAATATATCCGGCTGCAAACCGGTTATATACTTTCTATCCGCTTTATAAGCGGATAAACTATACATACATAGCAATTGGCAGGTTAAAAGAAAATTTTACATGCTTATAACGTTGTTAAAAAATATTTTACGTTTTACCGCGTGTAAAAACTTTTTTTGCTCAAAGATACGTGTTGTTTGCTGTTGTAAAACCTGCATATTTTTTCTTACGTACTTTTATTTTTTTGCCGGAGCAATTTTTTGCAAGTTTTACACGATTAACCGCACCATTTTTCCTATCATGTACAAGCAGTTTATCATGGTTTTTAATCCGGATTATTGTATTACTTTTGCATGTTTTCTATCTTATAAAATCAAATTGCACAAACAGAAAGAATAGATTGACCGTGAAAAAAAGTAAAAGCATGCAAAATGTCAACTTCGGGAATTTGGCTGAGTTTTATAATTTCATTCCCGAGGCAGAAAGCCTCATTGTACAGAAATTGCGGAACATAATACATACATGTATGCCGCACTGCACCGAAAAGCTGTCGTACAATGTCCCCTACTTCAGTTTGCATAACACGGTTTGTTTTATCTGGCCTCCTTCGGTACAATGGGGTAACTCGAAGCAAAAAGGAGTACGATTGGGTTTTGCCAAAGGGTATTTACTTATCGATGAGTACGGTTACCTTGATAAAGGCACCCGGAAACAAATTTACTGGAAAGAAATTACCTCCGTTGAACAGATTGATGAAGAGATAATTATTGCCCTGCTTTGCGAGGCAATAATGCTTGATGAAGAACACGAGGCTGCAAAAAGGATGCGAAAGCAGAGGTAATTTTTTTGCAGTGACAGTAAATTAGCTCAACCGGTTCCGGCTATTATATAATAGAATTCTATCTTCGGCTGTTTAGTACGTGGGATCCGGGTGATTATTTTGAACATTTTGTCCCTTTCTGTGCTGACTGGTTATTACATCAGAAAACTGCTATCGATTTTTAGAATTTATTCCTTTAGAATTAATGGAATAGCAAAGAGCGAAATAAATTTTTCTATATATTCCAACTATCTTCTCTGTACATCGAATGGGAGGTATTTCGGGTGCAAAGAAACGGTGTTATTTGTTTTTGTTTACTATGCATTTATCGGTTTTCTGATAGAGAATTGAGGGCACAGGTTTTTATATGAACATCGGATTGTGTTTTTCTTCTTTTATTGTAATGTTGGCAGTCTTTATTATGTTAACAACTCATGCCCAAGACGCGGTTTTTCAGAGTTCATAGACTGAGCATCTTATATCTGTTTTTTGCCTTAGCGTGCGGAAATACTCAAAATGCTTTATTTCTTTAACTCATATCCTGTTTTTTGCTAATCCAAATTTGTCAGAAGTTTTGCAGGCACAGTTCAGGGTTCATCTGTTTTTAATAATTCATTGTTTCAAAGAGCAATCTGTTTTGTTTTCAGACTATTATTTGTAAATTTGTATCCACCCAATGTGGAATTAACTACTGCATGAAAAGAAAACTGAGTTGTTTGTGAGTATTCCTTTTAAAGAATCAGAAAAGATACGAGTGCTTTTTACTTTCGTACTATTTGCCTTCTTCACTAAATTGTCCTTTTCTCAGTCCCCCGATTTTTTGTATAAATCCTGCATTGATATTACTATCGCCGAACCCAAGCAAAACGAATTTAGAGTTACTTCAATTACCAGAAATGAAGTAGACTATATATCAAAACGCTCAACAGATAAAATGAGTTATACTATTCCATCGTCATATATAAGTAAAATTTCAAAAATTAATTACGTTTTTGATGAAAATAATTATGATCTATCTGATGTTAAATATGACTCGCCTTCTGAAGCAGATGATTTTATCACCGATGATATCATTTACCGTATTGAACTAGCGAGAGCCCCAAAAATTGGTGACAAATTCCGTTATGCCTACCAGACTGATTACGTCAGCGAAAAATTTTTTAGCAGCATTACAATCCCAAAAATCGACTCAATTGTTTCTTTCAAAGTTAGTATTTACCATTCAGACAGTGTTAAAGTTGCATTTACCATTATTCCGTCACGATCGGATATTGCTTACACGATTGATAGCAGCGATTCTGAAAAAACAGTGCTCATGGTTAAAAATATTCAATATGAAACAAGCCTCGATCATTATAATGCAAATAACTCTTCCGGTGAGATTGTTTTCTCTTTAAAGAAAAATGGTAAGGAAATTTTACCAGTAACCCCGAGGGGGATTACAGAATGGTATGCAGGCTTAACACCTTTGCAGCCGCGCCTTGATTCAGCAGACAAAAAAATACTTTATGATACCATACGGCAACAAAGCAATGATTTAAGCAAGATAAAAATAATCTATGATTATGTCCGTTTGAATTTCCGTTATGCTTTTGAAAAAAAGAAATTCTCAGGGCTTGTTCCCAGAAAACCTTCCGAAATACTGGCTAGTAAATTTGCAGATTGTAAGGAGAGAGCCACACTGATAATGGCTATTGCTGCCGAGCACTCTCTACCAGTATATTATGTTCTGTTCCCGGATAACGAGTCCATTAAATCAGGCCATACCTACCCTTGGAAATTTAACCATGTTCTCAATGTTTATGCGAGTTCATCTGAGACCGTTTTTTTTGATGCCACCTCAAAAAACTGCCCTTTCGGCATTCTTCCTGAAATGGAAATTGATGAGAATGTGCTTGTACTTGATCCGGAGAACCCGCGATGGGTTACCTTACAAGAAACGTCACCCAAACCCAGTGTCGTTTTTTATATTACCGCGAAAATGGATTCTTTACGGTTTGGAACTGGAAATATTATACTGACCAGGCAAGAAATAATTGCCTATAATTCATTAAAAAAGCAACAGACGGGCTCATTGTTTGAAAACACACTGTCCAGATATTTAACTAACGGATTGAACAAAGTACGTATTATTGACATTAA
This sequence comes from Ignavibacteriales bacterium, assembly GCA_016182615.1. Classification (GTDB taxonomy): domain Bacteria; phylum Bacteroidota; class Ignavibacteria; order Ignavibacteriales; family Ignavibacteriaceae; genus JACPGF01. The sequence goes on along the minus strand of JACPGF010000149.1, from coordinate 52,349 downwards.
AGAAATCTCTTCCAATGAAGATTCAATAGTGCTTACTGCGAAATTTGATTTATCAGCATTTATTATTTCAACTTCTAAAAGCCATTTTGCCCCGCAAACAGCATTTAGTTTATGGAATGCAGATATCCTCAATCGCAAAACAGACAAATATCCAATTGTATTTTTAGGGAGATACAATGGTTCGTTAATAATAGACTTGCAAGGAACCGGTTTACACACGGAAGCACAGGAATTGAAAATCGGAGATCTTGATTCGCTTGGACTAACAGCTCAAGCTGTGCAGGCTGCTCCCAATACAATTAAACTGTCTTACAAGATATCTCAATATAACCGGATTGTTGAAGGTTATTCTAAAACAGGTTTTCTGAATTTTTATGAGAACTATTTAAAAAACAAATCGAATATGTTTTTGTTAGGAGAAAACAATGCTCAAAAAACTATTACCCGTTAGTTGTTTACTACTCATTTGGTTGCTTGCTTCATGTACCTTTTCCCCCCGAGTCACTAAACATATTGCTGCGCCATCTGATTCGGTTTTAGGATCTTTAAAATTTGATATCACGGAATACGAAAAAAAATACCCTGCTCAGCCTGGTGTATTTTTAGATGCTTCAGCAATTTTTGAACATTCTGCAACGAAACAGATGGGGGATATTACAAATTGGAAATACCATACCATCTCCTATTTAAAATACATTGTTTTAGATCCCGACGACAAAGATGCTTCCTTGGTTAGCCTTCATATTGGGCCTGACGATGTACTCAATAACATATATGTTGTGACAAAATCTCCCTCAGGGAAGATACAGCGGTTTGAAAAAAAACACTTTAGTGAAAGCAGCGATAATAACGGGAACAGAATATTAAAACTTAACATCCCGGGAACAGAAAAAGGCACCTATGTGGATCAGGGATTTGATAGAACCTTTCACGTCTCGAGGAAATTACCGCTAATGGAATATGACCTGAATGTTTTAAAAAACAATCCGGCAGAAAATGTTCAAATTAGTTTTTTATTCCCCGATTGGTGGAATATCCAATCTAAAAATGTTTCAAAAACAGTGCAAGCTCCGCTCAATAGAGAATTAAATGAACAGAACCACAAACAGAGTTTTACTTTCAAAGGGACTATGTTCCCGGAAAGAAAGCTGGAACCCTTTGCCCCCTATTACCGTGAAATTTCGCCCTATATACAATTACGGGTTGTAGGTTTAGAACTAACACCAAGTTTTTACGATTTTACCACATGGCCGAACTTGTCTTCACAATTTAAAAAATACGTCATGGATAAGGACGGTTTTTTTTCAACGGCAGTTGGCATAAAAACAAGAGAACTTACCAACAATGAGATGCCCCCCCCTTACGAAAATGAAGAACATTCTTTCATTTCTCCAACAAAACATCAAAATAATCAATGATTATAATGAACGTGACTTTTCCGATATTCTTTCCAAAAAAATTGCTAATCCCTATGAGCTTTGCGGGCTTGCATACTACATGCTCAAAAAATGCGATATAAAAACTGAATATTTATTGATACATTCAGCCTCCAATGGCTATTTCGATCCTAAATATATTTCAGTCCATCAATTTGATGTGCCGGCGCTGAAAATAAATATGGGGCAAGATACGTATGTTATATTTCCGCATCTCAAATATATGCCGGTTGGACAGATCCCGGAAGAAATGAATAATGAGACTGCCTTAATGATTTCGAATGATGCGCTTACGAATGGCAAATTCTGGACAATTCCCGATCTTCACAATTCAACAGATTCCACGGATACTAAAATAAATTTGAATATTGATGAAAACGGGAAAATTTTAGTGAAAGAAATAAAATCCTATCATGGAATTCCTGCTTATACCAACAGGGTTTTGTTCAGCGACAGTAAAATGGAAGAAACAGAAAAAATCATACGTAAGAACTTCCTTTCACAGGATATATCAATTTCCTCATTACATTATGATATTAAGAACTTGACCGATCTTGATAAGGACTTTATAATTGAATTAAATTATAATGTTGATGATTTGGTAACTATAACACCCGAAGAAGTCATTTTTCAGACTGGTGGTTTATTAAGCCCGGTTAATCTGTATTCACAGAAGGTTGATACTGTTGAACGGATTAACCCAATAAAGATTAAAAGCCGCGAAATATTTACAAAAGAAACGAGTATTACTTTTCCGGGGAATTGGAAAATACAGACACAGCTGAAAGACACCATCATTGAAAACAAATTTGGTTCGAATATAGAGCATTCATCTTCCATACCAAACGGGGTGAATATAAAGCAAACTACTCAACTGTTGAAAAGTGAAGGAGAAAAAAATCAAATATCCCTGCTCTATAACCTTATTTATGGCAGCTATAAAATGAATATGTCTGCAATCGTGTTCGATAAACAAAAATGAAAAGCTAAAGCCGATAAGAACTCTTTCAGAACTGCCCTTGGAATCCAAGGGCAGTCTTTTTTTTACATATATTTTCATTGGAATAATCCTGTAAATAATCGGCACCACAATTCTCGCCAGCCGAGTTACATAAAGAATGGATGCCAATGACAAAGACCCCCGGAAACAAATTTACTGGAAAGAAATTACCTCCGTTGAACAGATTGATGAAGAGATAATTATTGCCCTGCTTTGCGAGGCAATAATGCTTGATGAGGAACAAGCCGCAGTAAAACGGTTAAGGGCAAAACAATAGAGCGGCTCTTTAAAAGCCGTGTCCGAATTAAATTAATGATTGTTTGCCGGGTGTTATAGTTAAAAACTGTATAGAAATTAAACCTGTTTAAGAACTTTTGTTGAATTTCTAAACAGATTTTTCTGCGGATTTACACTTTCCAATTTAAATTAAAATATCTGATTTTTTTGTGATGGAATAAGATAAAAGTTTGTAAAAAATCACGATTTTTGCATAACGGAGTTTGCCTTGTTGCCCACACAACACCACTTGCAATGTATTACTCGTTAAACTAATCATCCAAACATTTAAACATTTATTATGAATTTATCTAAAGTTGTTGATGTCAATAAAGACAAATGTCTTAATTGCCACCGATGTATTGCTGTATGCCCGGTTAAATTCTGTAACAACGGATCCGGAGATCATGTAAGCCTGCACGAGGAGTTATGCATTGGATGCGGTGAGTGTATTGAAATATGCCCGCAAAATGCCCGCACGATTATTGATGATTTTGAACTTGCCATGAAGGACTTGAAGAACAGGGAACAAATTGTTGCAGTTGTGGCACCCGCGATAGCCGCTGTTTTCCCTGAGGAATATCTTAATTTTAACGGATGGTTAAAATCGCTTGGTGTTGCTGCAATATTCGATGTCAGTCTTGGTGCTGAATTGACCATAGAAAGTTATTTGCAGCATATAAAAGCGCACAAGCCCAAAGCTGTTATTTCTCAGCCGTGTCCTGCAATTGTTAGTTTTATCGAAATTTATCATCCGGAATTACTCAAGTATCTCGCACCTGCAGACAGCCCGATGATGCATACGATAAAGATGATCCGCCACTATTATCCATCCTTTTCGCGAATGAAAACCTTGATAATATCGCCCTGTGTAGCAAAGAAGCGTGAATTTCAGGAAGTCGGATTGGGTGATTATAACGTTACTCTTGCAAAGATTAGTGATTATCTAAAAGAAAAGCAAATATCCCTTCATGCATTTCCCAAAATAGACTTTGATAATGTGCCTGCTGAAAGAGCTGTCCTTTTTTCAACACCGGGAGGTCTGTTAAGAACAGCTCAACGTGAAGTGCCTAGTATTGTAAACGTCAGCCGTAAAATAGAAGGGCCTAAAACAGTCTATCATTATCTTGCCCACCTTAATGAAAACATTCAAAATGGCTCGGCTCCGCTGCTAATAGATTGTTTGAATTGTGAACTTGGCTGCAACGGGGGAACCGGAACTGCAAAAGGAAAAACACAAGATGAAATTGAATCGGCTATTGAAAAGCGAAACCTTGAAATGCAGAAAAGGTATAAACAAAAAGGTTTATTGCAACACTCGTTTTTCGCGAAACGGCGGCTCCAAAGAGCAGTAAAAAAATTCTGGAAGCCGGAAATCTACAACAGGAAATATACAAACCTCTCTATATCTGACGAAGTGAAACGGCTAAAGAAACCTGACGAACTGCAAACAAGAAATATTTATGCTGATATGCTAAAAACTGAGCCAAAGGACGAGTTGAACTGCGGAGCATGCGGATATAACAATTGCGGGGAAATGGCAATGGCCATTTTTAATAACCTTAACAAAAAAGAGAATTGTCATGTTTACGCGAACCTTTACCTGCAGAATAGTGTTGACAGCCTTCTGGTCGAAATGGAAAAATTAGCCACAGGTGATTTGAATATTTCGATGGAAAATGAGAATAATGATGCAGTTGGTTTTTTGTTCCGTGGTTTTAATAATGTTATAAAAAGCCTGCGCGACCTGATCGGGACTTTGTATGAAATCATTCAGGAAACCTCGAATACCGGCACTGAAATATCTTCACTTACAAATCAGATGGCAGCCGGAACACATGAGCAATCGGCACAAACAGATGAAGTTGTGTCAGCTATCGAGGAAATGACCCGTACGATACTTGAAACGTCACAAAACACAGCTCAAGCCTCTGATGCGGCAAAATCCGCAGGGAAAAAGGCTGTATCAGGTGGTACTATTGTATCGAAAACCATCGAGAGTATGACGCATCTTTCTAAGGTTGTACAAGACACAGCCGCCAATATAGAAACGTTAGGGAATAACAGCGATCAAATCGGAGAAATAGTTCAAGTAATTGAAGAAATTGCCGATCAGACGAATCTGCTGGCTCTTAACGCTGCAATTGAAGCTGCCCGTGCCGGCGAGCAAGGCCGTGGTTTCGCGGTTGTCGCGGATGAAGTCCGGAAACTCGCGGAACGAACCTCGAAAGCAACAAAAGAAATTGCCCAAATGATTCATCAAATTCAAACTGATACAGCCGATGCCGTCAAGTCCATGCGTAATAGTACTCATGAAGTCGAGACTGGCCGTTTACTTGCCCAACAGGCCGATTCTTCATTGAAAGAGATAATTACCGAAACAGACAAAGTTTCTGATGTTATTACCCATGTTGCCGCTGCAAGCGAAGAGGAGTCTTCAACTGCTGAGCAAATCAGCAAAAATATGGAAGGCATTAACCTTGTTACCCGGCAAACCGCTGAAGGTGCTGAACAAATTGCCAGACTGGTAGAAAACCTTATAAACATGACAACGCATCTAAAAGAATCAATTTCACATTTTAAAATTTCGGGAGATGCGAACCGCCAGCGGATTGAGCCGAACCCGCCGGCTCCACATTTACTCTCTCGGAATAAATCCAAATTAAGCAATAGCTTCCGGAATTTGCGGTAAGTTATTAGCAATAATAAGTTGCAAACTCATACCGAGCTGCTCTCTATAAAAGGGCAATGCCTCCCAAGAGAGGTAAAGTGTCAACGGAAGAGTTTTCGGTTTGCCGAAAGGGCATTTTTCAAGTCCCTCCTTTCAAAAAGGCGGGACTTAGAAATTTGACGCTTCCTTTTACCCACTAAAGGCCAAACTATTATGGAATTTAATTGCTGCTAACCGATTAATTAAATAAGGCAAAACAGCGGTAAAAACAATTATCCCTTATTCTTTATTAAGTTCCAATCGTGCAATTCATGCTAATAAGCTATATCCGCACCTCTATTCTATAGTTCAGCCTAAGAATTTTCATCGTTAACTTTTTTATTCCTTCATTCTTATTGCTTTCATTTACACCGGGTTTTGTGCACCAATAAAATTATTTGAATTGTTGCCAAACATGGTTAAACCGGTAAATCCGATATACTCAACGTCTCAATAGCATTCCAGTGATGAATGGAGGTAACATGCAGCCGGGAATCCCCTCTCTGGAGTTTTTGCAGCAGAGGTGTTTATGTAATGCACGTAAAATCGTTTTTACCGTTGCAGAAAACATTGGCAAAGGGCGGTTTGGAAAATCGCCCTATTTGTAGCATTACAAGTTTTCTGATGGGTCTCGTTAACTGGGCAGGCTTGGCGAAGCTGCGCTTCGCGCTACACTAAAAAGGCCGCTTCACAGGGTTCAGCGGCCTTTTTAAATTGTTTTGCAATTATAGTTACCGGATGAGTACCATCTTCTTTGTCGATGTAAAACCATCGGCCTTTAAGATGTAAATATACACGCCGCTTGCCAGGTGGTATTGATCGGTTGAGAAATTGAGGGAATAGTTCCCGGCAGCCTGTGGGCTGTTTACTAAGGTTGCAATTTCTTTACCGAGCAGGTTATACACCTTTAAGCTGACAAAGCCGCTCTGCGCTAACTGGTAATTAATTACCGTTGAAGGGTTAAACGGGTTGGGATAGTTTTGTGCCAGTGCAAAATTACTCGCGGGGGATGCTTCATCCAAAATCCCGTTTGTTCCGTTCGATGTGCCTTTTGTTATAATATTTAAAATTTGCCATGTCGCTCCATCGGGGCTGCGGCCGTAAGATTGTGTTACATTTGCAGTAGCAAGAAATTTTACCTGATCGATAACCGTGCCGACCGCATTTTCTAACCACACATCCTCACCGGAACTTGAAAGCCCAAAACCGCTTGAATCGGTATCATCGGTAATTATAACATAGAAACCCTTTGCCGGAATAACTACGCCAGCCGGGAAAACCTTTTTTGGCTTTGTGCCGACCTGTCCACCGCTATCGTATATTTTATACCCGGTTAAATCAACTGATACGGAATGGCCGTTATAAATTTCAATCCAATCCAAATCACCAGGAACACCCCTCGCGAATATTTCATTCATAACCAATGCTGCCACTACACTTCCGGCATTACTTGTGCCTTTAGTAGTTGGTGTCAGTTTTTGCCATACAGCAGCTCCATCGGGTCTTCTGCCGTAGGATGTATCAATTCCTAATCCAGGGAAAGCTATTGAGTCAATAATTGCTCCCCCGGCGTTTTCTAACCATACGGTTTCACCGCTGCTGCTTAATCCAAATCCGCTAGAATCTGTTGCCGTAGGAATATCGGTTACTATAACAAAAAAGCCTTTTGCAGGTACGCTTGTGCCTGCCGGAAATATTTTTTTAGGTTTTGTGCCGCTCTGGCCACCTGCATCGTAAATTTTATATCCGGTAATATCAAGGGCTGAGGTATTCGGGTTATAGACTTCAATCCAGTCGGGATCAGCAGTTACACCTCTTGAATAGATTTCATTCATCGATAGTGGCAGCACTATAGTTCCGCTGTTGCTTGTGCCTTTAGTAGTTGGTGTCAGTTTTTGCCAAGCTGCAGAACCATCGGGTTTTCTGCCGTATGATGTATCAATACCTAATGCAGGGAATGCGATCGTGTCGATAACCGTTCCTGTTGCATTCTCAAGCCATACGGTTTCACCGCTACTGCTTAAACCAAAACCGCTTGAATCGGAAACATCCACGACAACTACCAGAAAGCCATTTGCCGGAACAATTGTACCGGCAGGAGCGGTATGCTTGGGTTTGGTGCCTGTCTGTCCGCCGCTGTCATAAATCTTATAGCCTGTTATATCAAGTGGTGCCGGGAATGGGTTGTACAACTCGATCCAATCCGGATCTGCTGTAACGCCCCTTGAATAAATTTCATTCATCACAAGGGTTTGTGCAAAAGCCTTCTCACCGATTAACAATGAGAGCAGGAAAAGAACAAGTAGTGCATTTTTTTTCATTATATCCTTTTGATAATTAGATAAGGCAGTATTGCTTTATTATTTGGGTTTCTTGTAAATTAACAATTTCTGATCCGAATCCGAAACAACATAAATTTCATCGGTAGTAACCGCGATTCCCTCTGCCTGAGCCACATTTACCGACCATGAGTTTATCAAAGTATAATCAGGCTTCAATTTTAGAATCTTTTTTGATTCATCACTGACAATCCAGTAGCAGTTCTCTGCAGCATCAAAACAAATATCCGAAATATCGTTTGTATAAGCCAATTCATTCCGTTTTATTTCATTGCCCTGTTTGTCAGCTTCAAGCAACAGCATGGGCAGTTTTTCATTTAACACAACAAAATTTCCCGCGGCGTTTACCGTTACTCCCTCGTATCCATTTTTCGTGTCAGAAGATGTTACATTTTTCCAGGAATCATACTTAACTCCGGTCAAAGAATATGCAACTATCTGATACGTCCGCTCTTCGGCAACATAAATCGTGTCGAAATTTGCTGAAAATGCTATTCCTTCTAGATCGGAACTTGTAACCGGTATCTCCCGGATAATTTCCCCGGCGAGTGACATTTCATAAATGATTCCGTTTTGATCGGACACCGTGTACAAGGTTTTGGTTTTTGCATTATAGGCAAGTGCTGAAGGTTCCGGAACCGGCAATGTTTTCTCGGATAACAGGACAATGCCCGGATCGGAAACGACCGGCGTGGAATCTGTTTGTTTTTTGCTGTTACACGAAAAAAAGTTTGCCGCGAGTAGAAACGCCAATAAAGGACAAGCGAGTGTTGACATATTTCTCTCTTTCAAAATTTCCTGTACAAAGATACGAATAAAGCCATATAAAAAAGGTGCTTTCCTAACAGTAACTATTTGTCTCACATCTATACCGGTTTCCATCACCTAACCCAAGACTTTAGAGGCTGTGTTAAAACCCCTTGTCAAGCATTTATATTCTTCGATTTCAGCTTAACATCGAAATAAATTTCAAAAAAATTTGAGTTTTAACACAGCCTCTTTAGTCTGAGGATAGACGATGGGAATTTCGTTATACTTCTTCAGTTGTCATTTGTTGTTACACTTATCATGATGGCTATTTCACTTTCGGCAATATTCAAGTGGTGCTCAATCATCATCGAAATGCAAATATTTAACAGCGAGTCCTTAAGGAAAAAGAAATCGCCCTCGTGAGGCAGCGATGTTATACCCGTTGCTGTTAGGATACTCTGCGCAACAAAGGTAAGCCTGGATGCAATACCCCGCTATTTTTTATTCACAAAAATGCCATGTAACAACAAAGCCCCGCTTGTGGCGGGGCTTTGCTATATCATCGTATAAAATTACTTGTTACGAATTACTCGTGTATAAAAATTTAGCACTCTGCGCTAAGCACTCATAATTCATCACTCATAATGCATAATTACTTCATCAGAATAAGTTTCTTGATAGAAGTAAACTTATCGGTTTTCAGTTCGTAGAAATAAACGCCTGATACCTGATTAGCTGCATTCCATTCAACGGTATGGAAACCGGCTTCTTTATCGCCTGAAACAAGAACCGCGATCTTTTCGCCTAACTGGTTAAAGACGGTTAAAGTTACATTTGATTTTTCCGGTAATCCGAATTTAATTGTTGTTGAAGGGTTGAATGGGTTCGGATAGTTCTGCAACAATTCATAGCTCATCGGTTTAGTGCTGGTGCTGAAAACAACCGAGGATACACCGCTGTTTGCAAGGGTATAAGACTCACCGTTTTTCAGGTTAGCACTAACAAGTTTACCATTGGTTGAATTGTCAGACAGAGTAACATCCATACCAACAACCTGAATTTTAACAGGATACTGAGCGCCGTTGATAAGCACGCTTACAGGCTGAGCTGCAAATACTTCTGCATTTTTGTCTGAAGCATAACGTACATCAAAAATACCTGCCGGAGGTGCCGGAGGCAGAATAAATGCAGAGGCTGCTGATTCCTGACCAACCTGAGCTGCATATAATGTTTGTTGCGCACCGGTAGCATCGGTAATAATTATCCGTGACCAGTCTTTAGGAGCAGTTGCAATAACAACTTCACCCGCTTTTGCCACGGTTGCAGGAAGCGTCATGGTGCCGGCAGCAGATGTGCGTACCCAGTAGCCTTTTGTCTTCTGTAACATAGTAGCTTGCACGTAACCGTTATTATATTCAAAGAACGATGAATTGATAATGCCTGCCGGAACAGTGGTAATACCGCTGACGGTTGCATTCCAATTGTATGGTCCAATCATATTCCAGCCTGCAGCAAGTGCAATGGTATTACCGGAAACCGGTGAGCCGTTCATGTTGTAAGTTGAAGCTGAAGGATAACGTACCCAGTAGCCTTTACCATTTCCTAAAGTAGTTGCTGAGGTATAACCGGATGTTCCGTAGCCGAAAACATTCGAGTTAGCGCCCGAGCATATTGTAGCTGCGGTCATATCTGCCGCTACCAAAGGAACTGAGAACATGTTCCAACCGGAAGCGAAGGTCATCGGGATGGTTGACTGTTTCGTGAACTCTATCTTTAAGCTGCTGATACCGGTATTTGTTAATGTGTATGTACCGACTGTTTTCATGTCAACATTAACTAATGTGCCAGTAACAGCATCTTTAAGCATAAAAGTACCAGCTGGTAATGTTGCAGGGTTCCATGTAAACGTGAAAGGATAACCTGAAGCACCCGGTTGGAATTTAGCAACCCATGCTACTGATTGTAACGTGTCGTTACGGTAATCTTTCCATGAGTAGTCAGCCGGAGTTAACGGCAATTCAAAACGGGCATCAAAGGTACCAGCCGGAGGTGCCGGTGGAAGAGATACTTCGCCTAATGCAGCATCAATACCGTTGGTGGCAGTTGGTGCCAAACCGAAAGTAAGGTTCTGATTGAGTGTGCTGTTGTCTTTTACATTAACAACAGAAGACCAGGTAATTGCACCCGCACTAATGGTAAAGTTGGCATTGCTTACATCAAAAATAGAATCAGCAAGGGCTGCGCTGACACGCACTTTACACTGTGTGGAAGGAGTTGCCGGAACTGTCCAAGCATAGGTACCTGCTGCTGCAGAAACACCCTCTGCAACTGCAAGCCACGAGGAGCCATTATCGGTTGTATATTTAATATTAACATTAACAACTTCGTTAGCATTCCAAGTGATGTTCTTGGTTAAACCAGCCTGCCAGTTTTCACCGCCATTTGGAGCAGTAACAGTAATAGGCACGGCCGGATGATTGAGAACCATGCGAACCGGTATGGTAATTAATTGGTGTGCCGGATCGTTTGTGCGGATGTTCAAATCCATGCCGTAGTTACCGGCAGGATAATCTTCTGAACGGAAAACTAAACGGATAGCAGCACTGTTACCCTGATAGAGCATACCTGCCAGGTTTTGTGCATTCAACCAGTCAGGTTCAGCAGAAATTTTAACTGCTAAATTGTTTTTAACATAGGTTGCATTATACGCAATTTGTAAACCGGTTGTACCGGTTGCATTTTCGATACCAACAGTAGCGCTATTTAATGTTGCGTTCATGTTATTATAATAGAACATGATTTTACCGCTTGGATACAATACATACTGGAATGTTAAAGAGCCGGTAGCTGAATATTTCTGCCAGTTGGTAAACTGAACGATAAATTTATCACCTTCCGCTTTGTAGTGTACTGTTCCCTGTGTACGTCCGTCAAGATCATCCCAGAAAGCTGCGATGTATTCATTCGGAGCAGCAACAGTAGGAATTGCCGCATTGGTGAAAATGTTCGCGGTAGGCACATTAAATAGTAATGCACCGTTTGACGAAACATATACTTGTGTTTTAGCCTGACGGTAAAACTTGAACGGGAAACCAAAGGTAAATGGTCCGGCATATCCTTCGTCTTTCGGATCAAAGGTTCCGGTTGCGGTCCACGCGGTTACTGCAGTGCCTGTAGTGGAAATATCATTCCACACATACTGAGGGCCGTTTGGTTCGTCACTGTCTATCCATTTATATCCTGCAGAATCGGGTCCGCCCTGTCCTTCGATTGACTGACCGAAGAAAGTTTCGTTACCGGTCGATTTTACGTTTGCAAGGTTTTCGGTTCCCTGACGGGTGATAGGAGCCAAAGCCATTTCAAGCATTCCCTGAGGGAAGGTGTTGTTTGTCATGGTAACCAAGTAACCTAAAGTAGATGGTACACCGGCATTGTTCTTAATCATAACACTGTCAACAACCATTTGCTGAGGGACAAGTACTTTTTTAACACTGTCAGGAGTGGTAAGTGCTACCGGAGCTGCTAAAGTAGCGCCTGAAGCAACATTTGAAAGTACTGACCAGTTGCCCCAAACATCTCTTGACCGAAGAGCAAAATAATACGTGGTTGCAGGAACCAGACTATCCACGCGGACAGCCTCTGTTTGCCCTGCCGGTTTAGGCATCGTGTTAAAAGGTACCGGCATAGCATTGTTATATGATGTCGTGTCGGTTATCGGGGTTAAAGAGTATCTGATTTTATAACCAACAACGCCGCTTGGAGATGTATCAGCCGGAGCGGTCCAAGTAATTTTTAAACCGTTTGAAGTAGGTTCTGTAACTGACAAATCGGTTGTCGGGGTTGGGGGAATGGTATCAGGTGTACCCATTGTCATGTATGCTGCATACACGTCAATAAGGCCACGTCCATAATTATTATCTTCGCCAACCGCGCCAAGATCCTTTGCCGTGTTGTACAAAGCAAGCTTAATCTGTTTGCCGGTTAATGTCGGTGCAAAAGACCTGAGTAATGCAATAGCACCTGCAACGTGAGGTGAAGCCATCGAAGTTCCGTCCATACTGGTATAACCGGTAGGAGGATAAGCAGAACGGACTGAAACGCCGGGAGCTGCAACTTCGGGTTTAATTAATAATGCACCTGTGCCGCCGCATACTGAAGGGCCGCGGCTTGAAAAACTCGCGATAGGATCATTGCTTCCACCAAGATATGTAGCACCGCTGATAGCAGCAACTGCAAAAACATTGGTTTCGTCTGTATTGATGTTTTTCGGTTTCGTAATGGTTGATGCCGATGGCCCGCTGTTGCCTGCAGAAAATACCGCGGCAATACCGGCTGCTTCAACTGCATTCAATGTGGTTTTGTAAATACCGTTACATTCGTCAGAAACATCAGGATCATACCAGCTGCTGCTAATTGCATCAGGCATATCGGTTATAGTGTTCGGGTCACCATCCGGATTCATTGCCCATTGGAAAGCAGCAACTGAATTTGAGGTGTGCGGGCTTGTGCAAATGGTTTTTGCAGCAATCCACTCAGCGTTAATAGCAACACCAACAGTGTCACCGGTTGTTGGCGAAAAACCACACATGGTGCCCATGGTATGTGTTCCGTGGCCGTCACAATCGGTCGGGGTGGTCGATCCTGCCGGGTCAAACCAAGCCTGGTTTGCAGGAACGTGGGTTCCGCGCCATTTATAATTGATTGCCGGATGGTTCTTTTCAACACCCGTATCAATATTCATAACGATTCGTCCCTGGCCCGTGATGCCTAATCTCCACAGTTTATCTGCATTAATTATTTTTACACCAGGCTCAACCGATTCCGTTCCTTCGGTATTAAAGCTGGTTATTACCGGACGGTCAAATTGTAATTCTGCATCCAAATCCATCTGGGAGAGTTCCATACTTCCCATAAGCGCCTGAAATACCTCAGGTTGTGCTTCAATTTGAATCATATTGGCAACCCAGAACTTTTGATACGAGAATACTTTTCTCGAAGCTTTTTGTTGTTCCAGATATGAAGTTAAATTACCTTGGCTGCGTGCAGCTACTTCCTGCAAAGCAGTAATTACCGTATATGCACGCTGCTCCAGCGTGACGTGTTCTTTATACAAACGCGCATCCAAAGCCTCAATATCAACTTGATCTTTCAGTAGGATAAGACCACGCACATATTCATTTGACTTGCTGTTTTGGATCGCGCGCGTAAGACGGGTACTGACTTCCACTTGTGAGAATACAAATGTAGTCAATAAGAGAAGAAGTAAGAAGAGTTTCTTCACTGTATCGGCTCCTTAAATTAAATAATTATGGATTTGAACTTTATGTTAAAAATTATTTAGGCAAAATGCAATTAAAATCTCATCAGGTTCCGGGGGATTTCCGGCGCTGCAATTAACGCTATACCTGAAATTGAGGCGGAGTTTTTTGAAGCATGTTTAATGGAGTGTTGGTTTCTTCAAAAAGGACAAAAAAGTCCTGAAATATAAAAACCAAAAAATATTTATTTACTCTGGATTTTTTCATTGGCCTAAAATCTATCCAAGCGGGTAAAACAGGCGTCTGGAGCTGAAGACTTACCGCTCTACGGGAGGTTAAAACAAATTATCTCCTAACCCCGGAGTTCACTCTGGGGTTGTTCCATTCCACTTTCCACAGGCTTTTTCCAAAGGAATGGATGCCAAGCCACTAAATGCATGGTGAAAGCAGTCAATTTTTATTAAAAAATTCAGTTCACTGTAAGGACCTGTTATTGAGCATGATTCTGCTGCCTGATTCGCCTAATTACAGAATTGCCGCCAAATTTTCATATCAACCAAAATATGCCGCCGGAAAAATTTTCCCCCTACGCCGGTCAAATCCACATGCATGCTATTCTTTTACAACTCATCACTCATCGTTCATCACTCATAGTTCCTTAACAACCAACTCTCCTTCCCAGCGGGCCATAACAGCAGAGGCGAGGCAATTACCCACCAGATTTACCGTGGTTCGGGCCATATCCATTAGTTCGTCAACACCAAGTATAACCGCTACACCCTCCAAGGGTAAACCAAAGGTCACCAGTGTTCCCGACAAAATTACGAGAGAAGCCCGGGGGACTGCAGCAACCCCTTTGCTGGTAAGCATAAGGGTCAGCATCATAATAAGTTGTTGTTCTAACGTTAATGGTATGCCTGCCGCCTGTGCTACAAATACACTGGCAATGGCAAGATACAGAGTAGTACCATCTAAATTAAACGAGTAACCGGTTGGCAGCACAAATGAAACAATCCTTTTCGGCACACCAAAATTTATCATCTGCTTCAGGGCATCGGGCAGGGCTGCATCGGATGATGTGGTTGAAAAAGCAATCAGCGCGGGCTCTTTTACCGCTTTCAGAAATGCCCGGATAGGTATTTTGAAAATGAGCATTACCGGCAGGAGCACCAGCAGAATAAATACTGCCAATGCACCGTAGAGAGTAAGAACAAGTTTACCGAGATTAATTAACACTCCAGCCCCGCTGTGCCCAACAGTGTATGCAATTGCAGCCCCGATACCAATAGGGGCAAACTTCATAACAATGCCGGTAAACTTAAACATAATTTCCGAGAGGCTCTCGCAAAACCCGACCATGGTATCGCGGTGCTTCTGCGGTGCTTGTGTAATTGCAACTGCAAACAAAATTGAAAAAAAGACCACCTGCAAGACATCATTGGCAGCAGCGGCTTCGATAAAACTTTTCGGTACAATATGCTCGATGATACCCTGCCATGTCATCTTCTGTTGCGAGGCCACTGCAGCCGCATCCGAAACCTGCGAAACTTTTAACGATACACCGGTACCCGGCTGCACAAGATTAACCGCGGCAAGCCCGATAAACAATGCAAGCGTTGTTACAATTTCGAAGTAGATGAGTGACTTAAGAGCCAGCCTGCCGACTTTTTTTATATCGTCACTGTGCCCGGCAATACCAACAACAAGGGTACCGAAAAGCAGGGGCACGATGAGCGACTTGATGAGCCGGAGGAAAATGTTCGAAAGAACTTTCAGGTTTTGTGAAAACTCAGGAAATGCCCAGCCGATGTATGCCCCCACCACCATGGAAATCATTATCCAGTGTGTAAGGCTTATTTTTTTTATAAGCTTAATCATTTTGCCTTCGCGGAAATTTCTATGTGCGAAAGATGATGAGCCGAGTGCCAAGTGTACATGGCAAGCATTTCGGCAATACTTATCTCCCTTTTGTGCTCAGGATGGTAAAAACTTTTTGTAAAATCAGCCTCGGATAATGATTGTAACAGGATGCACCAGCGTTCATGAATTCCTTCAACAAGTGCAACAGATAGTTCCACAGGTGCACAGCGGCCATCTTCAAGGTTAGCCCAGCGGGTTTCATCATAGGGTTTTATAACCGGTGTATCCTCGGTTAGGGCTAGTTTGCAGCGGATATACGCGTTCATGTGGCTGTCTGCAAGATGGTGAACAACCTGCAGCGCTGTCCATCCATGTTTGCGGTATGGTTTGGCAAGCTGGGCAGCATTCATTACCATAACTTCTTCACGCAATTGCTTCGGGAAATCCTTAAGCAACTGAATGTACATGGTTAACTGCTCCTTGTCCAGATTGTCCGGCTTTTGATATTGCCCGATAGGGAACCGTAATTTTTCAGTCTTTGCATTCATCTTTAAATACCGCAATTAATTTCAATGAAAATGAAAAATATTGTTTTATGGAGTCATAAAAAAGTACGTAGTGTTAAATTATTGGGTAAACGTAATGATGTTTTGGGGGTTTAACCCAAATGAGGCGGCAAAACATAAGCCGGGTGAGATTGACGGCAAGTGCCGCGGCAATGAATAATTAAGAATGAAAAATGAAAAATGGGGCAAAACTCCAACTGTAAACACGAGTGCATTTTATTAAAAAATAAATTGTCAAGACACGAGGAGTCTGAGAAGAAAGAGGGTTTTCTTTCGCCTTGTTAGGGCTGGCTGTTTGCAGCAATACTAAGGGAAAATATTCCTGTACCCGATCGGCGAGCACTGTTCTCAGAATCAAAACAGATATGCACCGGCAAACAAAAAGACTATTCCTGTAACTCAGGCTTTTCTGCAAAAGCAATAATATGCCCGTCAGGGTCTGCAAAATAGCAGGCTTTGTCGCCCCAGTCTCTCAAGGCAACCGGGCTTATCAGCAGGGCACCGCAGTTTAAAGCGTTTTCGTACTCGAATCCAATATTATCAACATGCAGGTACAATTCGCAGCGTGGTATCCCGCTGCCGCTTCCCGGGTGTGGAACTTTGCCTTCTAAAATTTTTGCAATTCCGTTATTTGGCATAAGCCCAATTTTACCGTTGCCTGAGACGATAAACTCTGTCATGCCGGGAACATGCAAATCAGGCTCCTGCCGGAATAATTTCGTGTAGAATCTGCTGCTTGCTTCTTGATCACTTACATACAAAATTATTTCTACCATTTTTATTTGCTGTATCATCCTTTTTCCTTCCGTTAATGTTTGCAAAGGTTTTGCAGGCATTGTTACCTGGAAATTTGCAAAACTATATGCAGTACCCCAAAAAACATTAAAAAGTTGACCAAAAAAAAAGCTGCCCGATGCATTCAGGCAGCCTTTTATAAATCATTTTTTGTTACCGGTAAAACATTACGCGATGGTTACATCTTTACAGAGATAAACATCCTGAATAAGGTTTAACAAGGCAACACCTTCGCTCATCGGGCGTTGGAATGCTTTGCGGCCTGAAATAAGGCCCATTCCGCCGGCACGTTTGTTAATAACTGCTGTTTTCGCTGCATCGGCAAAATCATTTTCGCCTGATGCGCCGCCGCTGTTAATAAGTCCCGCACGACCCATGTAATTGTTAATTACCTGATAACGGGTAAGGTCAATCGGGTGATCGGTTGAAAGATCGGTGTAAACTTTTTTGTGGGTTTTGCCGAAACCTTTAATCGAATTATATCCGCCGTTATTTTCCGGCATTTTCTGCTTGATAATGTCTGCCTGAATGGTAACGCCAAGATGGTTCGCCTGTCCGGTTAAGTCGGCAGAAACATGATAATCCTTATCGGATTTGAAAGCGTTGTTACGGGTATAGCACCAGAGAATAGTAGCAAGGCCTAAATCGTGAGCATAGCTGAAGGCCTCGCTCACTTCGATAATCTGCCGTGAACTTTCTTCCGAACCGAAATAGATGGTAGCACCGACAGCTGCACATCCCATATCATACGCCTGATCAACCGAGGCAAACATGATCTGATCAAATTTGTTCGGGTATGTTAACAATTCGTTGTGGTTTATTTTTAATACCATCGGGATCTTGTGTGCATATTTTCTTGCAACCATGCCAAGAACGCCTAAAGTTGAGGCAACAGCATTACATCCGCCTTCAACTGCTAATTTTACGATATTTTCCGGATCAAAATAAACCGGGTTCGGTGCAAAAGAAGCGCCTGCCGAGTGCTCAATTCCTTGATCAACTGGGAGGATTGAAAGATAACCACTGCCGGAGAGGCGGCCTGTCATATACAGCCATTGCAGGTTCTTTAGAACATTAATGTTACGGTCGGTTGGCATAAAAACTCTGTCAACAAAATCCGCTCCGGGGAGGTGTAATTGTTCTTTCGGGAATTTCGCAGTATGATTTAACAAAGAATCAGCTTCTGCGCCGAGATATTCACGAATTTTATTAATCATGGTGTTTCTCCTAAAATTATTAAGTGAAAGGAATATTCTAAACAATTGAACGTATAAAAATACGGCTAATACTATAGGATTACAAAGTAAAAAAACACACAAGGGTATGAAATATATAAGGGAAGGAAAACCGGGCCTGACACTTGTCTCAGGGCGCAAACAATACGGAATATTTAAAAACACAAAGTTTCATCCTCCTTTATGGAGTAATTTCATACCAGAAAAACGGTAGGCAATTCAATAGTTTCCCCGGTATTCCGGTTACGCCCGGGGCTCTGCGAAGCTCCGCTTCGCGCTACGTAGCTCGAAGCGCAGCTTCGTATAGCTTTACAGAAGTATATGCATGTTGGACAAACAACAAACCATTCAATTCCTAACCCGGTTACTTGTTACGTAATATAAATATTCAATTTATCTAGCATGAGAGCAGACGCCTTTGTGATTGGCTCAATGACTCAATTTTCACTAATTTTCATTTTTTTTTAATTTCGTTGAGATGACTGGTAAAATCTTTAACGGAAAAGCGTTTCAGTTGTTTACCGTTCTTCAGCTGGTTATAAATGATATAATACCATGTAGGGCAATATGATTAATGAACATCCAACCTTGCAATGCATCCTCGTTTTGCATATAAGTTCTGTAGGCATGAAGAATATTCTTAATCCCATCAACCATGATTTCTACGTTGCTTGTACTTTTATAGGTAGTGTAGATGTGTTTGGCATCTTCAGTCTCGAGATTAGATAAAAGAGCAATGGTGCCAAATCGTTCATTCTTTTCGTGGAAAGTTTTTATTTGATAGTATTCCGGGAGAGTGGTAATTCTATCCAAATAATCCTTCTCCTCCTGCACCATAAGTTGTTCTTCCTTGAATAGGAAAACCCTTCTGCCGCCATCATCAGGGTGGATGATATACCAAATGTAGCGGTTCTCGAACTTAAAATAAGAGAGATCCTTTCTTTGGAGCTTTTCATACTGGATGAGTTTATTATTTCTCTTCATGGGACTGATAAAATGTAATCCTTCTGCCTTCATGTTCTCGATATTTGCTTTCGAGTAAAAACCTTTGTCGGCGATAATTACCGCCTCAGCAATGCCGCTTTCCTGTAAACACAGCTTAAACCCTTTCACTTCTCTGATGTTACCTGAATAGAGCCTGTAGAATACAGGCTGGACTAGCAGGGGAGAATAAATATACATGAGGTTGAATTGTCGTTCAAACACCATATCGCTATTATATCCTTCTTTGGCATATCGTATGTTTTCAGAGGAACTAAAAATGTTTGTCATATCGACTAAGACGAAATCATTCGGCTTGATAAAGCTTTGCATATAAGTAGTGGCTTGCTCTCTCCAGCCTTCGATATCTAGCAATAACAGACTAAAATATTTTTCCGTGTATGTGGTCTTGTCGTTAACGCTCAACATGCTTTTTGCAGTATGGAAAGGCATATTTCTGATTGAACTGTTATGAACAAATATGGCGAAAGCCATGTAAATTATTGATTGAAATGCAGCCGGGAAATACTGGTGTAATCTTTGTGTGACCAAGGTATTGTATTGAGAAAGGAAGGAAGTAAAACCATATTCCCGCACACAAATCTTTGTCAAAACAACTTGCGCAAAGGCTTTCTCCAAGAGGATACGTTTCTCAGCTTTAACAAATCCATTCTCCTCGGTTATAGTCCCCGGTAATTTACCCATGATTTTTCTGGCTCGTTTTCGAACCGGGTCGTATTTTGAAGAGACAGCATAGAGGTAGTACTTACCTCGGATACAACGAAGTTCAGTGCCGGGGAGACGATGGGCGATCGCAAAGTCAGGTCGTGGAGAAACTATTTTTCTTTTTCGTGATTAGCTTTCTCGAGAGTATTCCATATACAAGTAATACCGATATAAAACAAAAAAACCAGTATTCTAAATACTGGTACGGCGATTTCAAATTATTTGTAATTATATTACGTGCAAAGCAGCCGGGTTAGGGGCTATTACCGAGATATCATGAAGATGTTGAGAAACCGCATGGTAGAATGAGAGGGGTAATTCCATGTAAGCAAAGTTATTGATTTAATTTTGGATAAAATGTTGGGGCGAGCAAAAAAAGTGGGTGAAAAAACGACCAATTTGAACTAAAAAAATAGGGATGACGCCTTAAATAATTCCCGCCAAATTCTAATTTCCTATTATCAGGCAAATAATTAAATTGCACTGTACATAATTAAAATGTAATAATTTTAAGTGGAGGCTTTATGAACGCACGTTTCTTTTGTTTCGTTATGCTGTTGGGCGCATCATTGTTCGCCCAATCCTTCGATTACCTTCCCAAGGGCAAAAATGCCGATGTGGTAAAACACACCTATTACACGCTTTCCTATATCGAAAAATTTGAACAGGCTGAATGGGTTGCCTATAAACTTGTTGATACCATGCTTGCCGGAGAAGCGGAACGGAAAAATAATTTCAAGTTCGATCCCGCGGTAAAAACAGGCAGCTCGGCACCAACGGATTACGCGGGAACCGACTACGACCGCGGACACCTGTGCCCGGCAGCGGATATGGGCTTTTCGGCTATGGCTATGAGTGAAACTTTTTACATGAGCAATATGTCCCCGCAGTATAAATCGTTTAACCGGGGTGTATGGAAACAACTCGAAGTGAAAGTACGCGAACTGTGTAGAAAAGAACATGAACTCTACATCGTCAGCGGCGGCATCTTAAGGGGTGAAATGAAAACCCTCGGTAAGATAAACAAAATTGCCATCCCCAATGCCTATTACAAAATTGTGCTCGATTATTACGGCCCGGAAAAAAAGGCCATAGGCTTTATTCTGCCAAACGAGGCAAGTGACAGCCCGCTTGCTGAGTTTGCCGTCAGCATCAATGAAATCGAAAGTAAAACCGGGATTAACTTCTTCCCCAAACTACCGGATAAATTGGAAAATAAATTGGAAGCGGAGTGCGACCCGGGAAAATGGGGACTTGGGGAGTAATGAATAATTAATAATGAAGAATGAATAATGTAGAATGTAGAATGGAGAATGGAGAATTTTGAAGGCTGAAATATACTACTTTATAGCCCGGTTTATTAATGCAAATCTTTAAAAAAGAAGTAAAAACCGGGCTAAACTAAACACTCATAACTCATCACTCAAAGTTCATAACTATTCTCCGTGTCCTGTTACGTAATCGTTACGGAGCATGGTGAACACGTGGGCATCGACAAAGGTGTTGTGGAGGAAAAGTTTTTGGCGGGCAATGCCTTCGTATTTTGCGTTTGTTTTTTCCGCTACTCTTTTACTGGCTGCATTGTCAACAGCCATAAGTATTTCAATACGGTTCAGGCCAATCTCCTCGAAAGCGAAACGGGCTGTTTGCATGGTTGCTGAAGTTGCAATACCCTTGCCTGTCTGGCTACTCCGCACCCAATAACCGAGAAAGCAAAATTTATGAAAATTGTGAATGGTGTTAATGCCTGTGCCCCCGAGAATTAAATCGGTTCTCCTGTCAACAATCAAAAAATTATACTCGTGCCCGCCTTGCCTGAGTGACTCCTGCATCAATATCCAGCTCCGGGCTTCATCGATGCTGTATCCGGGGTGGCACCAAGGTAGCCAGTAATAGGCTTCTTTGATGCTCTCTGAAACGGCTTCATGAAAATTTGCAATATCGGTTTTTTTGAATTCCCGGATAATTGGTTCAACTGGCATAACATGTCCTTTCATCGCTTACTGAATTTCAAGATACAATTTATTCATTTACAAATCAATTGCTGAATTGTGGTTTCGGTTGGTTCATTGAATATTGGGCGGGAGTCGAGGATGTTGTGATAGATTTATTTGAATCGCGTGTATATTCTTGTGATTTTGGAAATAGCTATTTCACTCCGGAGTTCAATCTTTTTGTATTTCTGTTTGCTGCATCTATTTCAGCCATCCGGGCTTATGAAATGTTGATTTTTGTGCTCTTACTAAAAACCCGAACAATACAATTGCAACGCCCGTTTTGCTGTATATCATTTAATAACTAGTAGCTACTTAACAATCAGCAATCGGTTCGTCCCTTTCGGGGACGTAAAGTGTAGGGACACTGCTTCCACGGATTTCATCCGCGGTTATTGAAATTTAGCACCTTCGGTGCATAGCCGCAATCTATTCAAATCTTAAGCTCATTAGTCAGCACTAAATCCAATACTATTATCAAAGATAAAGTGATAGCCATCAAATCAGTGGATAAATGAAAGTAATCAGATGCATCTGATTAATCACTCATAATTCCTAATTCATAATTCATAATTCTTATTTCCGTATATTTGCGGTTTATATAACTATTATTTGCAGTATGGATTTTAGCGAAAAACTTTCGAAGATTAAAGATAAATACGATAAGATTACCGATCAGCTCTCTGACCCGGATAACACGAAGAACCATGATAAACTGATTAGCCTGAGTAAAGAGCGCAGCGATTTAACCCCGCTGATGACAGCCTACGAACGCTATATGAAGATTATTAACGGCCTAAACGGCAACAAGGAAATAATTGATGCCAATGAAGATGCAGAACTTGTTGCCATGGCTGAGCTTGAAATGGAAGAATTGAAAGCTGAACGGGAAAAACTCGAAGCGGAGTTAAAATTTTTATTGCTCCCCAAAGACCCTAACGATGACAAAAACGTTATTTTTGAAATACGGGCCGGTACGGGCGGCGAAGAAGCCGCTTTATTCGCGGGGGATCTGTTCCGCATGTACACCCGGTATGCCGAAGTACGCGGGTGGAAATACGAATTGATTGATTTGAACGATACAGGCCTTGGCGGATTAAAAGAAGCCGTTTTTTCTATTCAGGGTATTGGTGTTTTTGGCGATCTGAAGTTTGAATCGGGAGTGCACCGCGTACAGCGCGTGCCGGAAACCGAAGGCAGTGGACGCGTACACACATCAGCCGCATCCGTGGCTGTTTTACCGGAAGTTGAAGACGTGCAGGTTGATATTAATCCCGGCGACCTTAAAATAGATGTGTACCGGAGCGGCGGCGCGGGCGGACAAAACGTGAACAAGGTGGAAACCGCTATCCGTATTACCCACTTGCCCAGCGGTATCGTGGTGCAATGCCAGGATGAGCGCTCGCAGTTAAAAAACCGGCAGAAAGCCTTAAAGGTTTTACGGGCGCGTTTATATGATTCGGAATCGAAAAAGCAGGCCAGCGAAATTGCTGCACAGCGCCGTATAATGGTTGGCAGCGGTGACCGTAGCGACAAAATACGCACGTACAATTTTCCACAGAACCGGGTTACCGATCACCGCATCGGATTGACGCTGTATAATCTTTCAGGTATCATTAATGGTGACCTGAACGACCTTATCGAGCAAATGAAAATAGCTGACCGCACAGAACGGTTAGAAGCTGATTAATTGTAATTTTTCTTCATAGCAGAGTTCAGTTTTTTGTGAATTCTGCTATTTATATTTTAAATCCAACATAAACTATGAGTAAACCAATAGCAGTAATAGCAGTATCCGGCGGTATGGATAGCTGCGTAACAGCAGCAATTGCCGCGCAGGAATTTGAATTGGCCTTCGCGCATTTTAATTACGGGCAGCGCACGCAAAAACGGGAACGCAAAGCGTTTCACGATATTGCCGATTTCTACGGAGTGAAACACCGGCTTGAGATTGACTTTTCGCATTTTAGTGCTATCGGAGGGTCTTCGTTGACTGATTTGCACATGGATGTTGCAAAAGCAGACTTGCAGAATAAGGAAATACCAACGTCCTACGTGCCTTTCCGTAATGCAAACATCCTTTCTGCATGTGTCAGTTGGGCCGAGGTGATAGGAGCGACGGCAATTTTTATCGGTGCTGTTTACGAGGATGCAAGCGGTTATCCCGATTGCAGACCGGAGTTTTACAAAGCGTATCAGGAAATGCTCCGGCTTGGCACCAAGCCGGATACCCATATTAGTATTATTACCCCGGTAATTAATATGAGTAAATCTGAAATTGTACTGAAAGGTGTTGAACTGAGCGCCCCTCTGGCGGCAACATGGTCGTGTTATCAAAATGATGATGAGGCTTGCGGCGAATGCGACAGTTGCGCCTTCCGTTTGCGTGGTTTTGAGCAGGCGGGTATCGCAGATCCGATTCCATATAAAAAAAGGTAGATATTTTTAAAAGATGAACCAGGTTGTTTATTCAGTTTTTTCAATGTTTAGTATATTCATACATCAAATAGTATGAAAATCACGGAGTTGCAGATGAAACATGTTTTATTAATCGTTGTTTTCTTTATTATCTCCACCGCATTACAAGCGCAGGAGAGTTTAGCCATGCTTCAGTTCAGCAAGAGCCTGCAAAGCTATTTTGTTGATCCTAATTTTGATGAATTAAAAGATTTGGCTCTGGAATTTAAAGACATCGCGGCATTTAAGGATCCGGCTAATCAGCCGGGACCTATGGGCTTTTTTTATGCAGCCTTTAAAAGTGTTGAAGATACCGTTGCCCTTAGAGCCTTTATCAACAGTGAGTGTGCCGGTAACGAGTTACTGGTTAAAGCATTTACGGAAGCAAGATCAGATAATAATATTCTAAACATAAATGCTCATGACCCGAATTTGAACGACTTTTACTGGGGTGCATTTTTCGGCAGTGGTGGAAAAGAATACATTGAACGCATAACCTTTGAATTGGACAATATGCGGGATAGAATAAATGCTGACTTGTATTTAGCCGCTGCTTCGGCAAAGTGGTCACTTTGCCTTAATGCACAAAGATTCGCATTAGTAAGGCAACATTTACAGGAAATAAAAACAGATGCTGCACCAAGCGTTAAACGTGAAATTGACAGTCTGCTTACGATGAAACCCGGGGAAATTAAAGAAGAAATGATAAAGGTCCTGAAGGAAATTACCGATAAAAAACAAACGCCAGCTCACGAAGAAGCCAAATAAAATATTCTTTTTAGCGGCGAGCAGCAACCACCTAAATGCATTAACAATATAAGGTGTTGGATGGTGTGTAGTGATTACTCCGGTGAATTAATCCTTCTGGTCAGATCGGTTAACGAGGCGTTGCTTTCCAACAGCTCAGGGATATACTCAACAGAGGCAACGAATGTCCACAGGTAAGCAACAATAGAATAAATACTTCCTGTCGTAAAATCGTTTAAATCGATGGCGATATATAAAACCAGAATAAAAATGATAAGGAGAATTAGCCTGATAACTCCGAAGTTAAGTGCCCCCCATTTTGCCATACTTGTATTAATGTTTGCAATACTGGCAAATGTGCGTTTAATTCTTTGAGGATTGTGGCTTGCAAAGGTGTCGTACATGTGCTCAAAAGTATCATGTAATTCACTCTGCATGGGGACAACCTTTTTTGTGTACAGATTTCCGAGGAAGAACATCGGTCCGGCAATAAATAAACAAGCCATTGCAATCCGCCAGTCAAAAAAGCACAAAGCAATAATTGCACCGCTAATAGAAATGACTTGTTCAAAAATTTCTGGTACCCGGTATTGCATAAACGTAACGTACTCTTCAGACATTTGCACTCGTGCGGCAGCACGGTTTGGCTTCAGGTTAATGGATTTGCACATCTCGGCAACTTTACTAACAATTTCAACATACATCCGTTGAAAGACGCTTGGTTCTGCCAGCCTGCGCAATGTACCCGACCCGGAGTTGATAAGGTAAACACCAACCCAAACCAGCAGGGGGAATATGTGGGCTAATTGCGCCTCAAGATTGTTTTTATCGGCTTTGGCAATAAAGGCATCGATAACATTGCCAAAAAGAGTCGGCTCAATTATCCATGCCACATTTTCGAGCAATAATAAAAATAGTATAAACAATACACCTTTGAGGTGTTTCTTTATAAGGGTTAAAAGATTCATGCACTTGTTAATAAAATAGGAATAAAAACAAATATAAAGTTACTGAGTTCTGAGCTTATTTATACAATCGGTTTCGTACTCCTTATGCAGAGGTGTTACATATTCCAAAATATTCATTAATAACACAACAAACGAATAATTTGCCGCAAACTGTTTGCAACTTTTTGGTGTTCTATCCCGGGTTAAAGCCTAATCATTATTCAATTTTGCACAGAATAAAAAAGATGCCTGAAAACAACTGCTCTCAGAAAATTAGTCATTTTGCCTGCCTTGAAGGAAAGGCCAAACAGTAGCAAATTTGTAAAAACAAACAAACGATCTTTTAACACCTTTTTAAAAGATGTGTGTAATGAAGTATGGTTGAAATCAGGAGCAATTATAAGGTTACGCGCTTGACCGGCTGTTGAAAATGCGATAGAAGGCTTTTTAACCATTTACAACAAACCCGCAAAATCAATTGAACGCTAGAGTGAAAAGCAATAGCTAAAAGAAGCACTAAACTTATAAGCCCCGTATTTTTTTAATTCGTAACCACGCTTTAACCCACGCATGCTTGTTTAAGGGATGCTACAAATTCTTCAACCCGCTTGATATTCTGCGGTTCATCAAGCAGCCTTTTGATGATGGCACTGCCAACGATAACCCCATCGCAATGGCCTTTTATTTTGTGTATATCTCCGGCGGATGAAACACCAAAACCTACCATCAGCTTGTTTTGCAGACCCATTGCCCGTACACGCTGCAGGCTGCCGATAACATCTCCGCTCCATGAATGTGTACCCGTAATTCCTGCCACGCTAACATAGTAGAGAAATCCCTTGCTTTTTTTATCCACAAGAGCAATCCGCTCTGGTGTTGTTACCGGGGTAACCAGTAGAATTGTTTCGAGTGATTTGTTTATCTGTCCGTAAAAATTTTCATACTCATCGTACGGTACATCGGGAACGATAAGCCCGTCAAACCCCGCGCTGGCAGCATCTGTCATGAACTTTTCGACACCGTATGAAAGTATCGGGTTGGCATATCCCATTGCAACAAGTTTTTTGCTGGTTCTTTCGCGTATCTGCTCACAGTAAGTAAATACATCTTTTAACCGAATGCCGTTATCTAAAGCAAGCTGTGACGATTGCTGAATGATGGGGCCATCGGCAAGCGGGTCGCTGAACGGTATGCCAATTTCTAAAATGTCTGCACCTGCATCAAGCAGGCTGCAGGCAGTGTCAACGTAAGTATCAGCGGATGGAAACCCTGCCGTAAGAAACACAGCTAGCGCTTTACTGCCTGATTTGTTTATTGTATCAATGTGCGTGTGTATCGTTTGCATGTTTAATCCACTGAGATGTTTTGTATGATGGTGTTCAGGTCTTTATCGCCCCGGCCGCTAATGTTAACAACTACAATATCAGCAGTGCTAAGTATTGGCATGAGTGTCTCGAGGTATGCTATTGCATGAGCTGTTTCAAGCGCGGGTAATATACCCTCTTTTAAACTCATCAGGCTGACCGCCTTGAGTGCCTGCGTGTCATCGATTGAAGCGTATGCAACCCGGCCGGAGTCTTTCAGGTAACTATGCTCGGGGCCAACACCGGGATAGTCAAGCCCGGCGGAAATGGAATGGGCTTCCTGCACTTGCCCATCCGCATCCTGCAGCAGATATGTGAGCATACCGTGAAATACGCCATGCCTGCCCAAGGTAAGCGTAGCACTGTGCTTGCCGGTATGCACGCCATGCCCGGCGGCCTCGATGCCAATGAGCTTTACACCGGTATCCTGAATGAATGGATAAAAAATCCCTGCCGCGTTACTGCCACCCCCTACGCATGCCAGAATATAGCTCGGAAGTTTTTGCTCTCTTTGCAAAATCTGCTGTTTTGTCTCACGGCCTATTATCGATTGAAAATCGCGCACGATCATGGGGTACGGATGCGGGCCAACAACAGAGCCGATAATATAATGCGTGTTGTGCACGTTGCCAACCCAATCCCGTATTGCCTCGTTGGTTGCATCCTTAAGGGTGCGGCTGCCCGAGGTTACAGGGCGTACTTCGGCCCCGAGCAGTTTCATGCGGAAAACATTCAGGCTTTGCCTTTGCATGTCTGTTTCGCCCATATACACAATACAGTGCAATCCGAACTTTGCACAAACTGTTGCCGTTGCCACTCCGTGCTGCCCGGCTCCGGTTTCCGCGATGATGCGCGTTTTGCCAAGTTGCTTTGCAAGCAGTATCTGCCCAAGCGCGTTATTGATTTTGTGTGCACCTGTGTGGCAAAGGTCTTCACGCTTTAGATAAATTCTTCCCGTTCCGTAATATTCCGTTAAACGCTCAGCGTAGGTAAGCGGTGTCGGGCGGCCCGTGTATTCGCTATGCAAATCCATAAGTGTTTTCTGAAAGATATCATCGTGTACCGCTTTTTGATACACTGCCTCAAGCTCAGCCAAGGGTGCAATTAATGTTTCAGGCACATATTTGCCGCCGTATATGCCAAAGTGGCCCGCTCTATCGGGCAGAGAATAGTTTAATGTGCCGCTCATTTGCACTCCAAAGTTTTGCCAACGATGGGGGCAAGTTCTTTCAGTTTTTCCAACAGGGCTTTCATGTTCTTCAGTGTTAACGATTGGAACCCGTCAGACAATGCTTCTTCCGGTTTGTTGTGCACTTCAATCATCAGTCCGTTTGCACCGCAAGCCACACCAGCCATTGCCATCGGCGGTACCATATCCCAAATACCAATACCATGCGAGGGGTCAACAAACACGGGCAGGTGCGATGTTGCCCTGATAACTGGAATCGCGTTCAGGTCAAGCGTGTTGCGGGTCATGGTTTCGAAGGTGCGGATACCGCGCTCGCAGAGGATAACCTCGTAATTACCCTGCGAAAGAATATACTCTGCGCTCATCAACAGGTCTTCAATGCTTGCTGCCAGCCCGCGCTTCAGGAAAACTGGCTTACATGTCTGCCCGATTTTTTCGAGCAGAGAAAAATTTTGCATGTTACGCGCGCCTATTTGCAGTATGTCCGCGGTTGCAAGTACCTGCTCTAAGGTTTCCGAGTCTTTCAATTCGGTAACAATGCGCATACCATACTCTTTTTTAATTTCATCAAGCAATTCAAGGCCCTTCTCTTTCATGCCTTGGAATGCATAAGGACTGGTGCGCGGCTTGTATGCACCTGCACGGAAAAACTTTATACCCATTTCCCGCAGCGGACCCGCGATATCATGAAGCTGCTGCCTGCTTTCAACAGAGCACGGCCCGGCGATAATCTGCAATGCACTGCCCCCGATTTTTTCACCCTGTACATCAATAACCGAATCATCCGGTTTCATTTCCCTACTGACGAGTTTATATTTTTTTGAGACGCGGACGACATCCACCACAGATTCCATGCGCAGAAAATCATCGCGGGAAACGTTTGCCATGTTGCCGGTTACACCTATGGCAACCCGTTGAGCGCCCGGTATAACGTGCGCGGTACATTCGCGGCTTTGTATCTTTTCGCAAATTTTTGATACATGTTCCGGGGCTGCATCCAATTTTAAAATTACTAACATCGTGTTACCTTATTGCATTAACTGTTTTAAAAAATTGTTCAATCTTTACTAAGTCTTTTACGCCGGGAGATATTTCCAATGATGATGAAACATCAACGCCGTAGGGATTAATCGTTTGTTTAATAGTTTTCAGGTCACCTTCACCAATGCCGCCTGCAAGAATTACCGCGTGCCGTATTTGCATGGGTATTTTACTCCAGTTAAATTTGGTTCCTGTGCCGCCGTAAGCGCTTTTGCTATAGGTATCAAGCAAAATGTTTCTGCCGTTATCTATTGTTATACATGCAAAATTAAAATCGTCATCAATGCGAACACAATGATAGAATGGATATTCGCATTGCTCGTGATACGGGGTAAGGTCACCGGCAATAATTTGCGCGACATGCAGTTTCGCCTGCTTCATTATCCTGTTAACTTCATTAACAGGGGTATGAACAAAAACGCCTACGGTTGTGGTGAAAGCCGAAAGTGCTTTGCAAATTTCCGCGGCATTTTCCGGTGCTATGTATCTTTTGCTTTTGTTATAGAAAACAAAACCGAGTGCATCCGCTCCGTTCCTCTCACACGCGTGTGCATCGGCAGTATTGGTTATGCCGCAAACTTTAATTTTCATGTGCCCATTCCTTCATCTCTGCAAGGGCTGCACTAATATCCTGCACGCGCATAAAATGCTCGCCGACTAAAACCGCATGTATGCCTGCCCGGTTAATCTGCTGCACGGTTTCCTTGTTCTCTATTCCGCTTTCCGATACCACGATAACGTGCTTTGGCAACAGCTTCGCTATATTTAGCGTTGTATTGATGTCGGTAATAAAAGTATTCAAATCGCGGTTGTTGATACCGATGATGGAATTAACGGAAAAATCTATTTTTTCAAGTTCACTGGCATGGTGTGTTTCCAAAAGGACATCCATGTGCAACGCCTGTGCATAGAGCGTGAGCTCTTTTATTTGAGACGTGCTCAGCACTTCTGCAATTAAAAGCACCGCGTCCGCGCCGTTCATTTTCGCTTCGGTTAACTGCACATCGTCAATAATAAAATCTTTGCGGAGCAGCGGCAAAGCCACCGATTTCCTGATTTGTGCAAGATGGTTTATATCTCCTTGAAAATAGTTTTTATCGGTAAGCACCGAGATACATGCCGCTCCTCCTTTTTCATACGCCTTTGCAATTTCTACCGGATGAAAATCCATCCGTATTAATCCCTTTGAGGGGCTGGCTTTTTTCACTTCTGCGATGATTGACAATTCCTTCCGGGCAAGTGCAGCACCGAACCCTCTGCACGGTGCCTGAAGAGCGGGATTGTTTTTCCACAGGGAGGGATATATCCCGGTTTTTAATGAGTGCACTTCATCTTTTTTTGTTTCGATGATTTTTTGTAGAATACTCATTATACACTCCGTAATTCCTGTAACTTAACCAGCTTGCCATAGGCTGCTCCTGAGAGTACCGATTCTTCCGCGATTGCCACGCATTCTAACAGCGTCTCGGCTTTACCAGCTATTTGCAAAGCCAAGGCGGCATTGGCAACTACCGTGTTAAATGCGGCATCTTTTACTTTGTCACGTAAAATCCGCATTATAATTGCAGCGTTCTCCAGTGCATCACCGCCCTGCAATTCTGCAAGGGGCACTTCCGCCAAACCGAAATCCTTCGCGGATAAACTATATCCGTTCACGGTGCCGCTGCCTTTTCTATCGAAAACATGCGCCCTGCCATGCAGTAAAACTTCATCAAACTTTCCATCGGTGCAAACAAAACTGACCCGCTCGAAATTGAGATACGCGGCGGCATCGCACATGCTGCGGGCCGCGGTGATATTATACACCCCGATGAGCTGCCTTTTTACTCCCGCCGGATTACACAGCGGGCCGAGCATATTAAAAACAGTTTTAACTGCAAGCTGCTTGCGCACTTCTCCCGCGTGCCGCATTGCCGGATGATACTGCGGAGCAAATAAAAATACGATACCCGTTTCGTTTAACGCTTTTGATGCTGTTGCTATTGAAAGGCCAATATCAACACCAAGCTGCTGCAACACATCCGAACTGCCGCATTTGCTTGAGATGGAGCGGTTGCCATGCTTTGCCATTGGCACGCCTGCACCGGCAACAACAAATGCCACGGCAGTTGAAATATTAAACGTGCCGCTTGCATCACCGCCTGTCCCACATACATCTATTGCGTCTTTTCTGTCATGCGGCAGCGGAATAGCATGCTCGCGCATTGCCTCTACAAATCCTGCCAACTCCTCAGCTGTTTCGCCCTTGGACTTTAGTGCGGTTAAAAATCCTGCCAACTGCCCGTTATTGATAGCACCCGACATGATGCGCATCATGGTTTCATAGGCTTCCTGCCTGCTGAGATGTTCTTTCTCTATGATTTTTTCGAGTATCTGCTTCATTGTAATAACCAGTTTTTAATTAGGTTAGTGCCTTCGGTTGTCAAAACCGATTCAGGATGAAACTGCATTCCTTCAATGGGGTAATGCTTGTGCCTTACACCCATAATTATACTATCTTCGGTTTCTGCAGTTACGGTAAGTTCAGCGGGAAGGCTGCTCTTTTCGATAATGAGCGAATGATACCGTGTGGCAGTAAACCCCTGCGGAACGCCGCTGAAAATACTTTTACCATCGTGGATAATGGAGGATGTTTTACCATGCATCAGCACGGGAGCCTTGATAACATTGCCGCCAAAGATAAGACCTATTGCCTGATGGCCGAGGCACACACCAAGCACGGGAATGGTTTTACCGAAATCACGGATAGCGGTTAAGGAAATGTTCGAATTCTCCGGCCTGCCCGGCCCGGGTGAAACCAGTATCCTGTCCGGATGCATTGCCGTTATTTCTTCAGCCGTGACAGCATCATTGCGTTTTACAATTATGTCCGTTTCGTAGTGACCAATCAATTGTACAAGGTTGTACGTGAACGAATCGTAATTATCAATTACCAGAATTTTCATCTATCACCTCCGCGAATTCTAATGCTTTTACCAGTACTGCTGCTTTGTTCCGTATTTCCAATGCTTCCAATTCCGCCTTGCTGTCTGCAACAATGCCAGCGCCTGCCTGCCAGTACAGCGTTTTGCCTTTTGCAAAAAATGTTCTAATGGCAATGCACATATCCATGTTGCCCTTGAAGTCAAAATAACCAGCCGCGCCTGCATAGATGTTGCGCTCGGTATCTTCCATTGCATCAATCAATTGCATGGCACGTATTTTTGGCGCGCCGGTTACAGTGCCCGCGGGGAAGCAGGCTTTTAGTGCATCATAGACACTGCTCTCTGCATTCAATTTCCCTTCAACCCGTGAAACGATGTGCATTACATGCGAATAGCGGTGAATCTGCATTTGTTCAACCACGTGTACCGAATCATAACCGCATACACGGCCAAGGTCGTTTCTTCCCAAATCAACAAGCATGGTGTGCTCGGCCAGTTCTTTGGGGTCGGCGAGCAGCTCAGCCTCAAGCCGCTTGTCATGCTCTTCCGTGCTGCCCCGTTTTCGTGTACCGGCAATCGGCAGCAGTTCTGCAACACCACCCTGTACCTTTAATAAATTTTCAGGCGAGGTTCCTATCACCACCGTATCGTTGGCAAACTCCATAAAGTACATGTAGGGAGATGGGTTGATAATGCGGAGCGCGCGGTAAACTTGTATCAGGTCGCCATCGAATGTTGTTGAAAAGCGGCGGCTTAACACGATTTGAAATATATCACCCTCGAGGATGTGTTGTTTTGCCGCGGCAATATCCGATGAAAATTTTTCCATGGGGAATGACGGTTGTTTATCACCCGTGACCGTAAAATCCCTGATATGCAAAGGCTGCTGGCGCAAATCTTTTTTTATTGCTTTAATCTGTGCTTTCGCATCCAAGTATGCCTGTTCGGGATTCGTATCCGCAGTTACGGAAACATTAACGATAATAATAAGCTGATGCCGGTAATGGTCGAATGCTAGCAATGTTTTGTAAAGGCCAAGAATGGAGTCGTACGCGAAACCGGAATTGTATTTACGGGGAACGGTAGGCTCGATAAGCGACATATTCTCGTAACCGATAAAACCGACAAGGCCGCCGCTTAAACTAGGCAGCTCGGCAATGGCTGGCTGGTGGTATGACTGCAATATGGATTCTATGTGCCCGAAAACATCACCTTCAATAGTGCTTGTACCCTGCGGGGTAATCTCGGTAATTTCCCTGCCGCGGTTCATGATAATCCTCTCGGGCTCAACTCCAATAAATGAATACCGTGCAAGGTTTAGTGTACCCTCTACCGATTCAAGCAGAAAGCCGGGAGTATCGGTCTTTCGTACCTTTAAGTAGGCCGAGACCGGTGTCAACAAATCTGCTGCGATGGTTTCGTGCACGGGAATAAGGTTGTATTCCCGTGTATATGCTAAAAATTTGGCAAAATCCATTTCTTCTACTTTACCGTGTTAGTTTAAAAACAAAAAACCCTGACCGTTATTGTTCCGGCCAGGGTATGATACTTTAAATATTATATACTATAGCTTACCGGAACACGCGAAAAAATACAGCACGCCACCACCAATAATTGGCGGAGTTAACGGTAATATTTGCGGCCGGAGTAAACATTTCTTTATCAGTTTAATTAATTATCATAAATATTTTCGGTAAGATAATGGTTTGGCAATAATAAGTCAAGGGAATTATGAATTAGGAATGATGAATTATGAGCGATGAGTGATGAGTAAGGAGTGATGAGCCGGTCTGCGCCCGCATGTAACCTGCCTGGAAGAAACAGTCATGCATGGATGCAGCCGGACAGGTTATGAGTTTTTAATTATTGATGTGCGGATACATTATTGCGCGGAATGGATAAAACCCTAACTACATGCTATTCGGTTCATTAAGCGACGAAATAGACCAAACTCCGCGAACAAATCCCCCGGCGGTTACCGGTGTTTTACCACATCATCAATCTGCTTAATTTTCCGTAGAAGTGCTTCGGCATCTTCTAGCGGCAGTTGGGTGGCGGCATCGCTCAGGGCGTTTTTCGGGCCGGGGTGTATTTCTAAAAAGAGGGCATCGATACCAACCGAGGCAGCAGCAAATGGTTTTATAAATTTTGGCTGTCCGCCGGAGATACCGCTCTGCGAGGGTATTTGCAACAGGTGCAGC
This sequence comes from Ignavibacteriales bacterium, assembly GCA_016182615.1. Classification (GTDB taxonomy): domain Bacteria; phylum Bacteroidota; class Ignavibacteria; order Ignavibacteriales; family Ignavibacteriaceae; genus JACPGF01. The sequence goes on along the minus strand of JACPGF010000149.1, from coordinate 17,553 downwards.
AGGCATTAAAGATAAGCAGTTCGACGGCAAATGCCATTATAGCCGATTTTGTCCGGTTAGGAATACTGCACGAAACAACCGAATGGAAACGAACCCTTGAATTCGAATTTGCTGCTTATCTGGATTTGTTTAGGGGATAATTAGCTTCCCTTTTGGGGTATCTGTTTGGCTAAGAAATTGCTGCAAATCAATTACCGGCATAAATGAATCGTGCAAAACAGTGCCCTCGGTTTTAGCGGTAAGTATTCCTCTTGTTGTAGAAATTGCTAACGATAAAAAAGTATGCATGAGTATATCGGGGACAGTTATTTCGCTTTCTGAGGATCTAAATATTTTTCCTAAATCAGTGACTTGAAATGTAATAAGTGTGATGAGGTGACATATTTTCAACTGTTCGGAATTATCGGTAAATACCTCAACAGTAGTTTGAATTCCGAGTAAATCAGAGTCTGCATTAAATTCATAACCTAAGGAAACTCTGAATTGGACTAAAGATACATCAAACGAATTTTGATTAATACGGTTTGAAATCGAAAATTCAAGTGTCCGTATCTGTTTCAAATTAAAGCTAATAGACAACGGCTCTTTTATTTCTGTCTGCATTACTATGCCCAGCTTGCTTGAGAATTAATGGTTTCATGGTTTCCGGCACTCAGGTTTAATTCATTAAGAATAGCCGCCCTTGTACTTGCGTTAACCAAAGAATTTCCTGTTCCCGGAGTTCTTAGCTCAACTAATTCGGGGTAAATAAATATTATTGCTGTCCGAGCAGGTAGATTAACAGTGTTAAATGTCCGTCTCATAATAACTGCTTCATTGGAGACGTCATTAATGCCATTGCCCTGCATTGGTTGTGTTTGGTTTACCGATAGTATTTCTGTGCCTAATGCGGCTTCGAGATTGGCAATTGATTTAATGGTAAAATTATGTTTGCCACCCATCCATTTGCTAATTTCAGACTCTTTTTTAGCCATGATATTAGCTAAGGCTTTTTGTGTCATGCCGTTTTCTTTTAATCTATCGTCCAGAAAAGCGGCGATACCCATTGAAAGCCTGTTGAAACTACTGACTTCCTGAGGGATTTTTTGTAATATTTCTAAAAATTTGTTAATTGCCATTTTATATTCCTTCATCAAATATTTCATTTGATTTAACAGCATTTTTTATATCAATTTTATTGTCTAAAAGATATTTATCTATTTTTGACAATTCACGTACTATTTTACTTAACTCGTGGCTTTCCTGCCAGGTTCTAACTTCTTTTATACCCCCGCCGCCTATAATAAGCAGCTCGGATCCCCATTTTATGCAATATAAACGGAGAGATGTTTTTTTGTCGCGATGCATGATAAAACGGTACACGCCGTCCAATCCCTGAGGCTTAAAGAACTGCTCGCGAATACCAAAAATATCAGCGATTTTCTGAACCGTATCCGCCAAATAATTAACATCGGATCTATGTGTTTCAGAGAAACGCTCAATGAATTTTTCGAATTCCGATTTCTCAGAACCATCAATTTGAACAGAATAGATTTCTGTCTTACTTCCGGAATAAACAGAGGTAATTTTAAATTTCTTCACTTATAAGTTAAGATATTCTAAATTTATAAAAAATAGTAAAATTTTTACTCCTCAATTATTAAGCTAAGTATTTCGTGTCGTAATTTGACCTTCAAGTTGTCCCGCCTCGTTTAATAAATATTTGCCTCTTATTTCAAGTCGCCCAAGAAAATCCTTTTTTGTTTTGTAACCACCACTCACTCTTTTTTCTCCGGATATTCTCCAAAAAATACGCAGATGATTCTTTTTTAAAAATTCCCAAAAAGGTTGTTTTTTAATCAATAGAGACGGTTTGGTTTTATTACTGACGGAGGGATCAAAGCAAATCAAATTTCCGTCAACATCCGTTAATTCACCTTCATTTTTGGAAAACTGCAAAGACATATTCTCATAAATGTTTCTGCTTGGGCGGATTATACTGATTGCTTCTTCTTTTGAATGGTCAATTCCTTTCTCCCAATAATATACTTTAGAAGTAATCATCACATCTAATATTGATTCATTGGTTTGTTCATCGAATATCTGTACTCTCTCAGGACTCCCAAAATAGTCATGATTAAAATAATTATATGCCGGAGCCCAATAATACTCTCTGCTGAAAACCTCGTACCAATTTGTTTCTTGAGGTAATTGCGCATATAAAAAATCTTGTGTTAAAAACCTGTTCTCTATTGTTTTAAATTCATCTTCTGGTGCCAAATAGCTTCTTATTGAATATATCATTTCTTTTTGAGGTAAATCCCATTTTTCATAACCAAGTTTTGTCGGTTCGTTCCACTCTGTATAACCGGATAAAACTAACCAGTCTGAATTCATGTTATCCGATACAGTAAGAAGTTTCACAATATCAGGTAAATCCGAAGTGGTTTTAAGCCAGTCCTTATTGTTTAGCTCCCAATTTCCATGATTTTCAATTGCCCACGAGAAATGAGTTGAGCCACGCTCATTTGTAGATACAATATTTTTCATGGTAATAGATGGATCAATATCTCTCACGTATGGATCCCAAGTTCCTTCATATTTTATATCAGTACCTGTATCTTTGCTAAATTCTGTTTTAATGGCGAAATTATCAGAGACTCTCGCAAGTATTTCATGGAATGCAAGCCATTGATATTTTTTCCCGATTCTTTCATTGGGACTGCTAATATTTTCTCTACCTGATCTCAATTCTCGATCAAATCCCCCATGCTTTTCTTTATCATAGCCGTATTTCTCAAATATCAAATCAATTGCCAGATTGCTCAGTGTATTACAATTTAATTCCCAACAACCCAAGGCTCTCTGAAAGACGTACCTTCCGAAATCGCCATAGATCTTTTTCGTTTGCTCAGTTACCATGGATGTCAGAATATAGTCCTGCCCCCAATGATAATCCTTGAAATTTTCGGAGTCACTGTCAACCCCGTATTTCTTTTTTATATATTTATCGGAATGTATATATGTCGGGAAACTGCTGCTATAAGGTGGTCTTGCCTTTTCAATATCAAATTCCAATTTATATCCCAGAAAAGCTGTGTATTCAATAACACCTCTGGCATAATCTCTGAGTAGGATGTGCGGATACACTTCGGCATTGGTATTGAAAATTGTTTCGAAAATATATGTGCTCAGTCCCAACAGTTTTTCTTTCTGACTGGTTCTTAAAGCACATCCGTAGGCAACAGCAAACAATCTTTCATAAACATAAGGGTCACTAATCCCTTCAAAATCCTTTAAAAGACTAATTAAAACCGCTATTCGATCCTCCAAAAGACAAACTAATGCTTTGGTGGCTGAATCCCGCAATTTTCTGTTTGTACTTGTATGAAACCACGCCAAGGTAATACTGGTCAGTTTTACAGATTCATCAGAAATATAACTTCTGTTTTCTATGGTCCAAATCCAAGAAATAAATCTTTCAATGATAGATTTATTATAATACATTTTCTTCAAAAAAATAGTCCACCAAGCATCTCTGTTGGCCAAACTCAAGGGAAAAAGTTGCTTATGGAGAAAGTTGGCATTAAAATAATGACCGGGCATTGCTGAGACAGAAAGAACAGTTCCCCAAAATAAATCAAGGGTTCCATTAAAAGAGAATACGAAGTTATTTATAAAATCTAAAAGTTTTGGTGAAATAGTCTCATTTTTCCGCCAAAGCAAACTCTGAACAAAACATTCAATTATGGGGTATTCATTTTTTAAATGAGGAGTTATTTCATAGAATTCTTTCCCGATTTTTTCAGGCAATTGAATAGATAAAGCCTCCATCAAGCCCTTGTTAGAATAACACGCCCCGACACTGTCAACAATATAGAATAAATCCCCATTTTCTTTGAAGGAATTTTCTAAATCAGGGTATTTGGTTATAATCAAATTTGCAGCAATATGATCTTCAAATCTTTCGTATGCTAAGTTTAATCCATACTCATAATTATGGCTTGGAAGCCTATATCTATTTTCCGTAAGAATTCCTTCTGATTGCAGCTCATCTAATAAGACACCATGAGGGATACCAACTTCAGCAGATAATTGATTAACGATATTAAGTGCATCTTCAAGGGGGACGTAGGAAATCTTGTTCTTTGTTTTATATGCAACAAGTGCCTCCAAAACTTTACCAATAATATTAAAATTCTTAGAATAGTTTAATCGATCAGGGCTGGATAAGATTTTATTTAAACTACTGGTATAAAAATCAAATATCGTAGTTATACCCTGCATGCCATCAGGTATCTTGGTGAAACCACCATTCCTTAAACCTTCGCAGAATAATTTAAGAAACAGCGGGTTTTGAAATTCAGGATGTAATAAAGGAACATTTGGAAGTTGAATGTTGTAATAGTTAAAAAATTCATTTGATGCTTCGAATTCTATATCCTTAAATCCAGTATGATTATAGCAAATTAGAAATTCATCTATAAGTTCCGTTTTTGACCAAATAACGTCAACATAGGTACTGCGAACAGACAAAACAAGCCCCAACCACTGATATTTTTTAATTTTCTCAATAAAACTATTTATATACTTACCCCAAAAGAATTTTCCCCTGCCTTCATTGATAGCATCAATAAAAAAGACAATTCTATTTCCACTTATTTGCGCTTTAGAATCTAGAGCGCCTAGGAACTCATCAAGCGAACATTTAAGCTGCAGACCTAAAAATATCTGTGACCAAGGATTTTCGTCGGAAACAAAGTGCTGTCCAAGCAGAAAAAGACTTCTCAAATTGGCGACATTGCGCCTTTTTACAATATCGGCAATCAAATGAGATTTGCCAACACCAGCTTCTCCGGTTAATAATAGAAACGGTCTATCGGCCAATTCAACCACTGCACTTTGTAAAAATTCTCTTAATTCGCCAATAGAGTTGTTAAACTTTCTAATAAGCGTTATCTGTGAACCATACTTTTTATTAAAATGATATTCATTGGGCATTATTAATTTGTCTTCTTCTTCCAACAGAATATCACTTATGGAATCAATCACATCATTCAATTGGTTCAAAAAACAGATAAGTTTGTAAACCGGAATTGGTTCAATACCAACAAGATTTATGCGATTATATAATATGGTGATCTTACTCAATACATCTTTAAACTTTCGGAGCAGATTTTCTATTAATTTTTCTTCACATCGTAGGTTGTTTCCAATTAGAAATAATTTTCCAATTAATTGGTTAAATCTATTTCTGAAAATTTCATCGCGAGAGAGGCCGCTAAATACTTTTGATATTTCAAGTTCAACATTGAGTTTCTGGGTATACCGTGCCCCTAGGTCTGCAATAGCTAGTTCATTTTGCTCTATAAACCAGCTATCGGTGAATTCTTCCTTATTAAACCAGAAATAAGTTAACCCAACATTTTCTGGTTTTTGAAGTTTCTCAATTAAATCAGAACTCCACCACGGAACAATTTCAATAGTCTTACCTTTTTTCGAGACCAAACTTGTCCATTTCCTAACATGCACATCCCATCTCTCAAGCATTGAAATTTGCTTTGCATTTCTTGCATCCGGTGGATCAATTGGGATAGCTATAGTATATTTTTTTAAATTAGGATGTGCTTTGATTGCCCGGTTTACAGAATGATCCAGTTGTTGCCACTGAGCTTTTTCAAGACTGGCAGTAAAATATTTTGCTTGCCAGGCCCATTCATCACCATTTTCTAAAATCCTAAAGCACTCAACGCCGGCATCAGGTTTTCCCTTTCTGATAAAGATCGAGCTGTCAGGAGCAGTTTCTTTTCTAGCAAGTTGGCAAACAAACTCTTCAAACCCTTCGTTTTTAGAGGGTCCTATTGTTCTAATGTTATTCCAGTTAATACTCATTTAACTATTCCAGAAAAAAATGGATAAATCTAACTTTTCCAATTCTTAAAAGATTAATACACAGGGCTAAAAAAATCTACAATTCTACGTCTCAAAATCCTGAATATCTTAATATTACAATTCATATAATGAGTCCACTCTCAAAAGCTAATTTGGCCTTTATTTTAATCTAAAAAATGAGGCTAAAAGAATCAATTTGCAGCTTTTTAGTCCAGACTCATATAATACTATTGTTTTTAATTGTGTAATCAAGTAAAAAGCACGCTTGCATTCCGCTTCCATTCCCCACCCGCCTTAACAACTTGCCCGTTAATTTCCCGCACTCAGGCACGTTTCACACTCTTAATTTTTCATTCTCCATTTTACATTCTACATTCTACATTACTCCTCCGCTTCGTCATCAAACAGTTCAGCAGGGGCTGCTCCCGGTAGTATAGCCACAGGACTTATTTCATTGGTCGATTCGACATTCCGTAACTGCCGTTGTATTGCACGTGTCCGTTTGCCCATCACATCATCAAGCTGGTTAAGGCCGGTTTGTATGTTGTTTTGCGCCTTTTCCATCAAGCCGCCAAACTGCTCGAACTCTTTTTTAACCGCGCCAAGTACTTTCCAAACCTCGCTGCTGCGCTTTTGTATGGCCAGTGTTTTAAAGCCCATTTGCAGACTGTTCAGAATCGCGGCGAGCGTGGTGGGACCCGTTACGATAATCTTGTATGTCCTGTTCAGTTCCTCGAGCAGGCTTGCTTTGCGGACAACCTCGGCAAACAGGCTTTCGAACGGCAGGAACATGATACCAAAATCGGTTGTGTTCGGGGGATCGATATATTTGTCGTGTATGTCTTTTGCCATCCTTTTAATGGTTGTTTCAAGGTCTTTTTGTGCCGTATCTATTAGCGCGGTGTCGCCGGTGTCATACGCGGCTTGCAACGTTTCGTACTTGTCCTTGGGGAATTTCGCATCGACGGGCAGCCATACCGGTACGTTGTTATCATCACGGCCGGGCAGTTTAATGGCAAACTCTACAATTTCGTTGCTGTTTTGTTTGGTTTTCACGTTCGGTTGATACTGGTCAGGGGCAAGAATCTGGTCTAACAGCATGGAAAGCTGCACTTCACCGATACCGCCGCGCATTTTAACGTTGCTGAGCACTTTTTTCAGTCCGCCTACGTCCTGCGCGAGGGTCTGCATTTCGCCTAAGCCTTTCTGAACCTCGTTAAGCTGCTTGCCGACAGTTTCAAAACTTTGGCCCAGACGGTCGCTGAGTGTTTTCTCTAATTTTTCCTCAACAGTCACGCGGATAAACTCAAGTTTGCTTTCGGTGTTTTTAATTAGCGTGTCTTGTTTCGATTCGAGATTACCGAACTTTTCAACCTGTACATCATTAAACGATTTTACGTTCCGGTCAAATGCTTCCTGAAATGTTTTCAAGGAAGAAACAAGCGCTTCGCGGGTATTAACGGAATCGGTCTTCGAGGAATCCTCTATCGCCTTGAGCGATTTTTGCAAACGCTCATCGATTGAAACTTTAAGGCCTTCGAATATTTTTTCGGTGTTGGTAATAAGCTTTGCAAAATCTTCCTCCAGCCGGGCGAATTTATCGCGCTGCAGCGTGTTAAAGGCCTCAACATTTTGCGAGAACGTATCCTGGAATCCCTTGAATGTTGCAGTCAGCGTGTCGCGCAGCAGAGAGTTTTCTATCTGGTTTTGTTCAAACATCAGGTTCAGCTTACTTTCCACGCTGGCGGCAATTTTTTCAAGCAAGTCTGTTGTTTGTATTTTAAGTGACTGCTGCTCGGTCCGCAAGTCTTCAAATTTTCCGCGCTGCTCAAGGGTAAAATCTTTCAGGTTGCGGGTAAGGGTGTCACGGTTTGCAGTGTTGTTCTCGTCAATTTTTTTCGTCAGCAGTTCAATTTTTGCATCGAGTGTTTTGTTTATCGATTCGATGGCACTTTGATTACTACCGGTAATATTGGCTAGTGTTTGTGACAGTTCCGATTTAATATCACGCAGCCCCTGCCCGAGTTCCTCGCGGTTCGCTTTCGCGCTTCCCGAGTTTTCCTCGCGGTTTATGCGGAAATCTTCCTTCAGACCGCTTTCGATTTTTTGCAGGCTGTTCTGAATGTCCGTCATTTTCTGCATAAGCAGATTATTTGCATCGTTATTAACAGGCCGGGGCCTTAGTACAAGAAAAATAATTACAACAAGTAAAACAACGGCTGCTATCAACAAAACTGTTTCCATCTCTATTCCACTTCACTTTCTCATATTGTCTTATTAAGGATACCGGACAGGAAATGTGCTTTCCATTCGTCCGGTTAGAACCGGAAAAATACCTGCACAATTTAAATTATGTTTACCCTAAATGGAAAGGAAATAAAAGATTGCTTTAAAAAATAGTAACTACTCAGCTTATGTAAAATAAAGTTGAGTTTAGGCGTTTAGTTACAAATAAACAGCTTAAGAAGTACTGCGAAATTTTTATGACCTAACCTCAGGCTTTCACGAAGTGATGGATACCCATAGTCTGAAGTTAGGAGATGTAAATTATTTTAGACATAAGCTGAGTAGTTACAAAAAATATTTGTTGTTACTAAAATGAAACCGTTTTATACAGCACACGACAATCTTACCGGGAAATGTAAGGTAACTGCAAAATATGCAAAGATGCAGTGTCTATTTTTCCGTAATTTTAGGGAGTTATAACGATTTGTTTCATAATTAACCTATTCATGCGAAGAAAACATCTAAAACAGGCCGAAGTACGTACACTACCAAACGTTTTTAATACCGATCAGGAAGATATTATTGATAGAATTACTGCTTACTTTTCAAACAATTGCCGTTTCACTTTAGAGCTTGGCTGCGGGAATGGTGAATACACCATAGACCTTGCACTGCAAAACCCCGGCAGGAACTATATCGGCGTTGACCGTGCCGGTGCGCGGATTTGGAACGCCGCTCAGGATGCCGATAAAGCGGGGGTACGCAACGCGGCTTTTTTGCTGGCACAAATTCAAAGGCTGCGTGAGATAATTACTACTCCCTCGGTTGATGAAATATATATTCCTTTCCCCAATCCACTGCCGCACCGGAAGAATATGAAAGCAATGCTCGTGCATCCCCGGTATCTGGAGGTGTATAAGGCAATTCTTATCCCGGGTGGAAAAGTACATCTAAAAACCGATGATGATATTTTATTTGATTACGCGTGTAAAATAACAGCACGGGAAAAATGCACCATTCACTTTTCATCGGCTGATTTGTACAATGCAAACGATGTTCCCGGGAACATTATGCTGCAAACACGTTTCGAAAAGTTCCATCTTTCACAAGGCAGAACAATTAAGTATATTTGTTTCTCTGTATAAAAAACAAGGATTACTTAAGATATGCAGGATAGTATTTTTGCAAAAGCAAAGGGTTCCGCACCGGCACTTAAAGATAAAATTTCTGAATTGAAAGAAAGCAACTGGAGTGATGAAGAAAAATAAATTGTGCCGGAGTTTAAAGACGGCCGCATGGATAAACTGCGGGATACCTTGTCGAATATGAGTATCCCGGGGCTGGGGCTGGTGTTGAAACCGGATATGAACTAAAATCAACATCCATCAATATGGACTCGGTAAACATAACTCTGGGATTAATTCCAAGTGTGAGCGTTGTGTTTGGAAAGCAAAATTAAAAAGAGTACTTTTAATTCGGCTCCAGCCAGTTCAGCAGCATTTCATTATTGAAAGTTGTGTAAGCGCAGATGAGAACTCTTGAAAAAATAGAAAAATAATTTCTTAAAAGGTTTTTACATGCCCGTCAGAATAAAAAGTGTTTTGTTACGTAACGGCACGGTTTTACCGGCAGAATACTGTTTATGAAGAATTTGTCCACTGTTTCGGTATTACAAAAACTTGAAAAAGTTGCCATCCATCTACAGGCAGCAGTTGATGTTGAAGGCCTTGGTGGTTTTGTACTTGCTGCGGTTGACGAAATCCTCCCTGTTGATGAAGCTTGTTTGTACTTTTACAATGCCGGCACGGCACGGCTTGAACTAACAGCATCAAAAGGCTGCACGGAAGCAGAAATTGCAGATGCAAACAGTTCTGTAATGGAAAGAAATCCGGGAGAAGTATTTAAGAAGGGTAAAACAGTGTACCTGACCGGAAAGCCTGAAAATATAAACTCTGTTTTGCATGGCAAACCGGCACAATCATATTTGTGCCTTCCGGTAATGGGCAATGCAGGCTGCGTAGGTGTACTCGAGTTGGCGTGTGCTGTTCCCGGCTGTTTTACCAAAGTGCACATTGCAGCACTATCGTTTATTTGCCGGCTAATAGGTGCAGCGTACACGCGCTTACTGAGCATACAAGAGAAAAACAATGCCGAAGAAATGCTGATGCTGCATGACCGGGCACTGATGAGCAGCAGCAACGGAATTGTTATCACCGATGCATTGCAGGCAGACAACCCTATAATTTATGTTAACAAATCATTTGAAAAACTTACAGGCTACAAGCAGCATGAAATTACCGGTAAAAACTGCAGGTCCCTGAATAGTCCGCGAACCAACCGCGAAGCATTGCAGAAAATCCGGGAAGCAATTGCAAAACGGCAAAGTGTGTCAACTCTTTTGCTTAATCAACGCAAGGATGGCTCCCTTTTTTGGAATGACCTTACCATTACCCCGCTTGTAAACGAGGAAGGCGTAACAACACATTTTATCGGTGTTCAGGAGGATGTGACCGGACGGATTGAAGCCGGGGCAAAACTGCGCGATGCATCATTGCGGATTGCCACGTTGATGCAAAATTTGCAAACCGGGATTCTTGTTGAAGACGAGGAACGGAAAATTGTTCTAACCAACGCTGAGTTTTGCACTATGTTCGGGATTCCCACTGCCCCGGAGGATATGACCGGTATGGATTGCACTTCCTCAGTCGAAGATTTTAAATCTATGTTCAAAGACCCGCAGGAATTTGTAACCGGTATTAAAACCGCGTTATCAAACAAGGTTATTGTCCGCAATTTGGAGCTGGAACTGATTGACGGCAGAACTTTCGAGCGTGATTATATCCCGATTTTTATGGCCGAAAGTTACCGCGGACATTTGTGGCAATACCGTGACATTACATATAGAAAGCAAACCGAACGGAAAATAAAGCAGAGCGAAGAGCATTACCGCAATATCGTTAACTTTGCTTCGGAGGTTATATTCTGCATTACTCCCGGCGGCATCTTTACCGTTGTTAATCCTACTTCCGTACGGGTAATGGAATATCCAGAAGAACAATTTATAGGGATGAACTATCTCTCTCTCGTGCGTCCGGATTACAAGGAACGCACCTACCGGTTTTACCAAAAGCAGATACGTGAAAAAATTATCTCCACTTACTTCGAGTTCCCGGCAATAACAAAGTCCGGGAAGGAAATCTGGTTCGGCCAAAATGTCCATCTTTTAGTTGAAGGAGACACGGTTGTTGGACTGCAGGCTGTTGCCCGTGATATTACCGAGATTAAAAAATATCAGGATGATATAAAATCGCTTAAGGAATTTTATGAGCAAATCCTTAATGACCTTCCCGGGCAAATTGCCGTTTTTGATACCGACTTGCGGTACTTGTTTATTAATCCCGAAAGTTTGCGGGATAGTGAACTGCGGGATTGGATTATTGGCAGGGACGATTTAGAGTATTGCAAAAGGAGGGGTATTGACGAAAGTGTCGGGAGGCACCGGCAGTTTTATTTAAAGCAGGCTCTAAAAACCGGCACTGCCTTTCCGTTTGAAGAAAAAATTGCATACCCCGACGGCTCGACAAAATATTTTTTCAGGGTTATCAGTCCGGTGCTGGACAAACAGCGAAATATCGTGCGCCTTGTAGGCTATGGTGTTGATATAACCGAAAGACGGCGGGCAGAAGATGAACGTGACCGGTTCTTTAACCTTTCTCCCGATTTACTCTGCATAGCTGGCTTTGACAAAATGTTCAGGAGAATAAATCCGGCATTTGAAAAGCTGCTTGGTTATACATCCCCGGTTTTGATAAGTTCTCCGTTGACCAATTTCATCCATCCCGACGACAGAGATGCCACGATTAATGAAATAAACAAGGTGCGTAACGGGGGAACCATTACCGATTTCGAAAACAGGTTTATTTGTAAAGACGGAAGTATCAAATGGATTTCATGGCAGGCAACCGCGTTTATTGAAGGTGATGTTTTGTATGCCGTTGGCAGGGATATTACACAACGCAAGCATGCTGCAGAAGAATTACTGAGAGCAAAAGGTGCGGCCGAAGAATCCATCAGGGCAAAGGACCGGTTTTTGGCACACATGAGCCACGAAATCCGTACACCAATGAACGCGGTACTTGGCCTTTCGCATTTACTTTTAGAAATGCACCCTTCACCCGAGCAGGAGCATTTCCTGAATGCTATTAAATTTTCGTCAGAGAACCTGCTGGTTATTATCAACGACATACTCGATTTTAGTAAAATCGAAGCCGGTAAAATTGACTATGCCAAAGAGCCATTCCTTTTTGATGAACTGCTTAACCAGGTACAACAAACTGTTGCATTTGCCAAGAGCGATAAGAATATCGATTTTATTATTGAAATTAATCCGGAAGTGCCTAATGTATTAATCGGCGATCAGGTGCGATTGAATCAGATAATACTCAATCTGGTTTCGAACGCGGTTAAGTTTACAAAGGAAGGCAATGTTACCATACACTGCCGGGTTTGGGACAAGTCGAACGGTACGGTTACGCTTATGATTCAAATTAGTGATACGGGTATTGGAATCAGCAAAGAGGATTTGAAACGGATTTTTGAACGCTTCGAGCAAGTAGCCGATAACCGAACAACTAAAATACGGGGAACCGGATTGGGGCTTGCTATTGTTAAAGGGCTTGTCGAAAATCAGGGTGGCAGTATTGTTGCTGAAAGCAGTCCCGGCAAAGGCTCTGTTTTTACCATATTAATGCCGTTTGGAGTACCGGCAGAAGAGGTTTTAGTTAATCAGGAGTACGGAAAGCTGCCCGAACCGGAGATTACCGCCGATTCCGTGAAGGGTTTTAACGTCCTTATTGCCGAAGATAATGAAATGAATCAGCTTGTTGTTACTAGTATGCTTAAATTATGGGATGTCCCCTATGCCATTGCTCAAAACGGGTTAGAAGCTTTTACCATGCTGCGCGATGGGAATTACAATCTCGTGCTCATGGATATTTCGATGCCGGAGCTTGATGGATACGAGGCGACGGCAAAAATTCGCACTGAATTGAGTGAGCCGAAAAAAGATACATATATTATTGCCCTTACCGCATCCGCCTTGCTTGAATCGAAAGAAATGGTATTGCAAAGCGGGATGAACGATTATTTAAGCAAACCATTTAAACCGCATGAATTGCTAAGTAAGTTATCCAAGGCTCGTATGGTTATTTCCGGTTTGCCTGAAATAGCTGCTGCTCCTGATGTAGAAACTTCCGGCCAAAAACAAATTACTCATCTGGCTCCATTATACGAGATGGTTGCCGGAGACTTGACGACGATGCGTGAAATGATAACGCTGTTTGTCGGGCAAACACCCGGGGCTCTCGCGAAAATGCAGGTGCATTACAAAGCGGGGGATTGGCGCGAACTGGTGAAAATTGCACACCGCCTCCGGCCTACTATGGGGTACATGGGCCTGAATGATGCAATGGAAATGGTACTGGAAGTTGAAAAGTCGGCGTTGGAACAAAGAGGCACCGGTAAAATCGGGCCCATCCTTGACAGAGTGGAAGCAATGGTTAGACAGGCAATTAGTGAGCTTTTACCAGAACTGGAGAAAATGAAAAAATTCTAAAAGTTGTTCAGTACTCTTACCGTATTTTGTACGGTGGTTTTAGCAGCTTACATTGCTTAAACCCGTTTATAATTTATAAATCCTAATTCATAATTGCATTAACATGTTTTCACATTTTCGCGAACCGGTAAACGGGCTTACACATCTCTTTGCGGCATGCCTTGCCTTTGTTGGCATGGCTGTGTTGCTGCTTATTGCGCCGCACACTTTGGGCTCGGCAGTGGCCTTAACTGTTTATGGTATTAGCCAGGTGCTGATGTTTGGCTCAAGCGCGTTTTACCACCTCAAGAAGTCCTCGCCCGATGGAATAAAAAAACTAAGGAAACTGGATCACTCGGCAATTTATATTTCCATTGCCGGGACGTACACTCCTATTTGCCTGTATTTTTTTAACGGTTTTTGGCAATGGGGAATGGTAATAATAATTTGGATTGTTGCCATTGCCGGAATTATTTTCAAGCTGTTTTACCTGAACGCGCCGCGGTGGCTTTCAACCGGGATATACCTTATCATGGGGTGGCTTTCCTTAGCTGCAATTGGCGAAATACTCCGCACCATGCCAGCGCAGGCACTTGTTTGGTTTTTTGCAGGCGGCTTTTTTTATACCTTTGGTGCAATAATTTACGCGGTTAAAAAGCCTAATTTTTTTAGTGGCAAATTCGGTTTCCACGAGATATGGCACGTGTTTGTCATTCTCGGTGCATTCAGCCATTATATGGTAATTGCCCTCTTTATCGCCCCATACTCATAAAAGCCTCAACATGGGCGGTGCCGGTTTATCAATGTTACTCAATTCCTGCCCCGTTGCTTTTCCTTTTTTCAGTTAGGGCAGTTTTGTTGCCAAGCTAAACTAATTGTAAAAACATTCGAATATAATTACATGATGTGACTACATCTCTTAGAATTCTCAACGAAAACAAACATACCCGTATTCGAGAGAAGATTTTTTAACAGTAATATATAAACGGAGTTTCTATGGCTATACAAAACTGCTGGGAATATAAAAACTGCGGGCGTGAACCTAATGGTGCAAAAGCATTACAGCTGGGTGTTTGCCCCGCCTCAACCGAAACACGGACAAATGGTATTAACCACGGAAAAAATGGCGGCAGAGCCTGCTGGGCAATTACCGGTACATTATGCGGCGGTATTGTGCAAGGGTCTTTTGCCTCCAAATTGGGCAATTGTATGAAATGTGAATTCTATCAGATGGTAGGGATGGAAGAGGGGGCAGGGCATGAAAGTGCAAGAGATATTCTAAGCAAACTAAAATAAAAACAAAGGTGCAACGGATTATTTAGTAAAATTTTACTCCTGTTGGAAATTTTATGGTATGTAACTTCCACTAATAGGGCAATGAAATATAATATTTTGAAAACTTCAGCAGTACAGATTTTCGCTTCTGGCTCTGCCGGTGTATGAATTTATAATGGTGAATGATGAACTTATGTTACGCATAGTTGGGCTGAAGTCCAATAGAATGTCAAAATAACATAACATACTTTTCAAATTCAGAACAACTGACCTCACATCAGTAAAAAAAGTGTCGAAAAGCTGGAAGTAATTGTTTGATAATCACTTGGAAATAATTAGTTCTGAAATACCGATATAGAATCTAGGATTTGATAGTGATACCAAAAGATAACTTTTTGTTCGCCGACTTGTGAGAATTGGTGCCATTGGCACCTACTGTATGTAGAAAATTTAAACCCCATTTGCATCTGCGCTCCGTAGATATATAGGTGTATTGCCTTTTTTATAGACTCTATTACCGGGGTAATTTGGAGCACTCCTAACGGAGCGCACTATTCTATGGGTAACTATTTTTCTACAAACAGATTACTCCTACCGGAGCAAAAAGGCACCTCACTTTTATTGAAATTTGTAGATATTGAATACTTGGAAAGATGAACAAATAGTTGAAATTTTGTGTTAAAAACTGAACAAAATACGAACAACTTTCCCGGAACAGATCTGGCTATTTTTACAAATTGGTATCATTTCTAATTCCCCGAGGTCAGTTTTTCTGAAATTATGCACACTTTTCGTTATAGAGCCACGTTATAGAACCAAAAAACCTTTTCGAATTTGAGATTAATTGTTTTGCTCATTGAATAAATACAAAAAAAAGCCGCCCCAAAGGACGGCTTTTAATTTTCAGACGTTTATTTACGCTTATCAAGAACGTTGTCGATGAGCTTATACTCCATAGCCTCGGCGGCTGTCATGTAATAATCCCTGTCGCAATCCTTCATAATTTCATCAAATGTTTTTCCGGTATGCTTCGAAAGCACATTGTATAAAACATCGCGGGTCTTCAGCATTTCTTTTGCCTGAATCTGAATGTCGGTTGTCTGTCCCTGCATACCGCCAATCCAAGGCTGGTGAATCATAATCTTGGAATGGGGTAACGAGGTGCGTTTTTCAGCCGCGCCGCCAGCAAGCAACACTGCACCCATTGATGCTGCCAAACCCACGCAAATGGTGGCTACATCGGGTTTAACGTACTGCATGGTATCGTAAATAGCCATCCCGGAAGACACGCTGCCGCCCGGCGAGTTGATGTACAAGAAAATATCTTTGGCAGCATCTTCTGCTTCCAGAAAAATAAGCTGCGCGATAATAACGCTTGCAACATGGTCATCAATGGCCGAGCCGATAAAGATAATTCTTTCACGGAGAAGGCGCGAGTAAATGTCCATGCCCCGCTCGCCGCGTCCGGTCTGCTCGATAACGTATGGTACTAACTGATTGTAAATCTCTACATGATTTTTCATGTCAAACCTTTATTAATGTTCGTCCTTTTTAAGTTCCACTTTTATAATGGTGTTATTTGATTTAAGGAACTTCAGGTATTCCTGGCGAAGGACAGTTTCCTGCATATCTTCGTTCCCTGCATAAATCTTATACAAGGTTTCAGCATCAAAATTCAGTTTTTTTGCATTTTCTTCTGCATGTGCCCGCATAATTTCTTCATTAACCTGAATATTTTCAAGTTTAATAACTTCTTTGCGGATAAAATACAATTTAACAAAACGCTCTGCTGCCGGTTTCAGGGTTTTTTCCAGATACTCGCGCGGATACTGTTTGCCTTGTTTCTTCAACTCTTTTGAACGTTCTTCGATAAGATTTTGATGATACCGTTCAACAAATGAAGCAGGTGTTGTATAAGGATTTACCTCGATAAGCTTGTCTTCAAGCTTATGCTCGGTTTCCTCATCCATCCGTTCCTGAAAGAATAACTCATAATCCCTATGCATTTGTTCCCGGAACTCTTCAATATTGTTCGCTTTGTTGCGGGAAATCATTTTGATGAATTCTTCGTTGGTTTCGGGGAATACCACTTTGCTTACTTTATTAATAACGCCGTCGTATTTCATTACCTGATTATGGTCTTCGTGCGTGCCATCCTCGTGCGTGTGCTGATGCTTGTCTTCAAATGAAAACTCGAACGTGTCACCCGCTTTTTTGTTAAGCAGCGAAGCTTTTAAAGCAGGCTGAATACCTTCCTGATACAAACGGATGTTCATAGGGAAAGGCTTCCTGTCATCATCGGCAATAGTGTGGCCGCCTCCGTCGTCAACCCGTTTAAACTCGCAGTCAACTGCAAAGTTTTCGTCTTCAATAACTTCTGCCTCAACTAAGGTGGTATGCGATTCCATAAGTTTTTTTATTTCAGCTTCAACCAGCTCATCGGTAACAATCAAATCGGCAATTTCAACTTCAAGGCCTTTGTATTGCGTTAAATTAAGTGTTGGCTGATGCTCGTACTTAACTTTGTAAACAAGATTTGCATCCGGCTCATATTTAAAGTCAGTCATTTTCGGGCGGTCGTAAACGTT
>JACPGF010000148.1:7637-10473 GCA_016182615.1 Ignavibacteriales bacterium | reverse complement strand
TGGGAACCGCGCCAAAAATAAATCCTAAAAATGCGGTTGTTATTGGCGCAAGAAGTATCGATGGAACCGAGAGGGAAAACATCAAGAAAGCGGGTATTAGTGTTTACAAGATGAGTGATATTGATAAAACCGGGATTCATCGAATTATAACGAGAGTGTTAAAACAATTTCAGGGCTCGGTTGATCACATTCATATCAGCTTTGATGCTGATAGTGTTGATCCGACAATTGCACCCGGGGTTGGTACACCTGTTCCGGGCGGATTGACTTACCGGGAGGCGCACCTTCTCATGGAAACAATAGCAGATTGCGGCTGCATGTCATCGTTGGAAGTGAGCGAAGTAAACCCGATCCTTGATACAAGAAACTCAAGTGCTGAATTTTGTGTTGAGCTTATTGCTTCGAGTATGGGTAAAAGAATTCTGTGATTTGTGTTTACTTTGAATCATCTGGTATTATACTCGATTGATTGAAGGTGAAACTTTGCATACGAAAATTTGCCTGACGGCAAATGCCAGATTGCCTCACCATAGGAGGCAACTTTTCTACCTTCAAATTCCTTGTAACTGCTAACCGGAGTTGACCAACGGTAGCTTTCGTATTTTATACCATCAGATGATAAATACCGGTCATCCGAAATAAAATTGACAAGTTCGCCTTTTGGATTAAAATACAGTAACGCTGTTATAGACTGCGTGCGGTTCGTGAATACTGCTTTTATTGTAAGCGAATCAATGCATTCCCATTCGATGTTTTTATCAGCCAAAACGGAGGGAGCCATGAAACAAATATCATTAAAGAGCGTTACAGTTTCACCCCTGTTCATTTTTTCACCGTGAGCATCCACAACTTGAATGAGAGAAGCAATTTTAATACGCATGGTTGCATTATCGCCAGAGAAGGCATGATATCCATCAAAGGGGATACCGTGCAACGCTGAAGTGATATAGAAAAAGCGGGCGTTGTCCGGAAAAAAATCATACTGTTCCGCTGAAATGTCAATCCAACTGCTCTCCGGATTCCTTTTCATTACTCCTTTATTAACGGACTTAAAATTCCATATTTGGGGTTTACCCACAGACCCTGTAAAATAAAGATATTTTTGCACGATACCGGGAAGATGTTGGATATCTTCCGCATTCAGATTCTGAACTTTGACCGGTTGGTTCAATCTAATTGTTGTTTCGTTCCGGAATTGATTTATATAACTTGAAGGGAGTGCATTTAAGATTGCAAATAACAAAGGAACGAGAATTATAAGATTTGCAATCGTTCCGAATTTTGCATCACCCCAACTTTGTATAATAAGCATCTGAGAGATTATGATTGCGGGTATCATAAATATCCACCAGTACTCATTGTGTATTGCGAACAAGATTATGCTAGTCAGCATTAAAAGGCATGCAGCTAACCAGAAAACTCCTGCAATTTTACTTATGGGTAATTTCAGCTCTTTTATATCAGTTAATTTAAATGCCTTAACAAATCCTAGTAGATGGATAAGGGCATGAATAATGATAAGGACAATGAATAATACTTTAATCATTTGAAACGCCATACGGAAATAATAAAAATATACTAAACAAATTAGCAAATATCGGGATGTGTATGCCAATCTATTCCCGTGAGAAATTTTGTGCTATTTCTTTTTTAGCATTTAGATGGAGAATGAACTACAATCTAAGATACCCATGCAAAAGCATCGTGTGTTTGTTTTGTAAACGAAACAATTTGCTCAAACTTTAGTTTCATTATATATCACGGGCATTTTCCCTTTCCATTTTTCCCAAATATGGTCATTGGTAATTAATTCAGCCATGAAATGCCCAACATTAATTCTGCTGGTTTTACCGGCATCAAAGATTGGACTCCGAATCTGAGAAGGAAATACTTTGTATTCAGTAACCGAGTCTTCATTAATTAACGAGTCCGGCCGAACTAAAGACCATTGTATAATTTTGTTGCCTTCTCCGATGTTATTTATTAAATATTCTGCTGCCCGTTCATTATCTAGTTGCGGAGGCAATACTTTACGCAATAGCGCAAAAACCAATTTCTCCTTGAATGATTGTTTCGGGTTATTTGCCTTGTTACTGTAAGCTGTTGTGCTCATGAGAATAAATTTTACCGGGGTTGAAGGATTGTTGAACTTAATTGCCCCGCAAATTCTTTTTACGGCATCTGTCACGAGCATTTTGGGATTTCCAAAAATACCCTTAATGCTTAAATTGTGGCCTAAACACGATGCAAAGGCGTTACAATCCTTTATGTATTCAAACAGTTCATTATCACTCAAAGAAAGAATACCTGCTTCTTTTATGGTTAAGTTCGCATGTGTTCTTATATCTTCGGGTAGTTTTGCATTCTCCCGAACTACGATTTTAACAGCAATATTGCGTTTCAACAATTCCCTTACTAATTGACTCCCGGTAGCACCGCTTGCTCCAACCACTAATACTCTCATTGTCAAATTCCTTATTAACTGAAAAAATATTGTAAACACTTAATTACATTATTGTTTGCAAATTAATCGTGTTGTTAAATTTCAATAGTTGATTAGTTACGCCACAAAATTTTCTAAATCAATAATGTATAACTTGCAAACATAGCAAAATCTATCAATTCTGAAAAACCAAACACCAATGCGGGATAAATGACCATGCTGCTGAGAAGGCAATTGTGTCACCTTGAGTGTCACATCAACGCGGGGAAGTCGTTTTAGATAATGTTAATGCCGTTTAAACAAGGCACCCACCCTTAGTCACTCTCCTCGAACAGGCACTGCCTCTCGAGGGAGGTAAACGTGTCAACTTAAGGAAAATTGGGTTGTATTTTT
>JACPGF010000148.1:3587-7629 GCA_016182615.1 Ignavibacteriales bacterium | reverse complement strand
GCACTGCCTAAAAACGATTCCCCCGCTTCGCCGCGGCGAACAACCCCTTTTCAAAAAGGGGGACTTCGGATAAACCATTTTCAAAATTTTGTCAATCCTTAAGTTGACACGTTTACCTCCCTCGGGAGGCATTGCCTCAAACAGGAGAGTGTAGGCTTCAAATAAAAATCCATCGGTTAAGTTGACACCTTTGCCTTTTGGGTTGGTTTTTCGACTTCTTTGATTTGAAGAACATCAGGCGGCTCATATCTGTTACCAGTTACTGCTTTCATACAGTTCCATGCTAAACGTTACTTGCTTTATGAAATTTTGCTCATGCAAATCAGATTGCAATGCATATAACTCCGAACTATTTCTTAACGCGGTAATATGTCAATTCCAGAGTAATTTTGTTATCAAGTTGTGCGATTTGCGTTATCACGTCAGGCGTTTTAAACTCAAAATCAAATTTAATTGTATCACCATCGGGATTGGCCATAAAAAGTTTTCCGGTATGTTCTGAAGTGAACCATGCACTACTGAGCTGTAAAACTGAGGAAGATTGTATAAGCTCAGCAATAATGTATTTATCTGTTCTTTTATCATAACCATAGAGTTGTTTTACCGAATCAATAAAAACTCCATTACTAAGAATTTGAACATTACAAGCCATCCCGGTTCCGAATGGTTTATTTTCGGAAATGTATGTTGTTCTTTCCGCCAATTCGCTTTTCCATGTTCCGGTAAATTGTTTCATCAACTCAACCTGATTGAGTTGTGTTTGAGTGTTTTGAGCAACTATTCCTTTCATGTTTATTAAACAGAACACCGCTGTAAGTATGAATATGTTAAATGATTTCATTTATTGCACTTGCCTTAAATTATTGAGTAAACTTATTTTTTATTGTTGTAAAACGGGAGCTTATTTTTGCTTGTTAGAAACGAGCACTATTTACTAATTGAGCATCTGCCGTGTTTTGTTAAAATTATGCAATGCACATAGGTTAAATTTTTCCGGTATAAGTTTTAACGGAGCAGAAGCATTTTCCGGGCAAGGTTCGCATTATCTCCGGTTAACCGGTACAGGTACAATCCGCTGCTCAAGCCGGATGCATTGAAAATTTCTTTATAATTTCCCGTGCTGTATTCTTTGTCTGAAACATCCATGACATGTTTGCCGAGTGTATTGTATATACTCAGTTTATACCTTCCTGCTTTTGGGATTGAAAACTCGATTACCGTTGTTGGATTGAACGGATTAGGATAATTTTGATCGAGAGAAAAACCTTTTGGAAGCAGCACTTTACTCTCATCTGCTCCGGTAATGATTACATTGATTGCAAATGTACATGCAACGGCAGCATGGGCGCTATCTAGAGCAGTTACCTTTACATTTATCTTGCCGGAAACCGAAGGAGTACCCTGGAAAGCCCGTGTTCCCGGATTGAACGACAACCATGCTGGTAGTGGATTTCCATCACTTAAGGCTGCAGAATAAGTCAGTGTATTATTTCCGTCATCATCAATAAACGTACTGTCTGGAATTATGTAACTCAACGCCCTGCCTGTATCAATTGATTGAGCGGGAATTTGATAGTTCAAATAGGGGACAAAGTTAGTCACTCTTAAACTATCAACAATATTATCTATTTTAACCCAGTACGTGTAGTATGAAGCCATGCTGTTGCCGCCGCGGGTAAAGAACAAGTATTTACCATCATGAGAGACAAATTGCCCGTACTCCCAGCTATTACCGGGTTTGTTTATGGCATCACCTAGTTTTTTGGGATTAGTCCATCTGCCGTTTTCTTTTTTAAAGCTTAAATAAATATCACCTGCTTCATATAGCGCATTTTTGGAAAATAGTACATACGATTCATCAGCAGCCATGAAAAAATCATTTTCCTGATTTGAACTGTTTAACGGTGCTCCTAAGCTTTGTAAAAGTGTATCCTGATTGACAACTATTAGTTTGCTTAAATTGCCGTCAGCAGTTGATCCCTCGTAGTAAGAAGAAGCGTAAAAATTATTCAGGTTTGTCATCTGGAAATAATGCGTGCGTATATTTTTTGAAAAGAGCCGCACAGGCGCACTCCATCCTGTACTAGTTCTTTTCGAGTAGTATGTGTAAAATTTACTATTCTGCAAATAAAGAATACTATCGTTAATTGAAAATTTCGGGGCAATGAATCCTTCAAAAACATCAAACGGGCCCTGCCACTTGTTCTCCAGATACTTCAAGCACCTGACCCTGCCGCTTGTAACCGGGTACGTGTTCAATTCTCCATAGAAGATTTCTTTACCGTCAGCGGAGATAGCAATTCTTTCACAAGCACGATGCCCGCTTGTTACCGGTAGATTAAATATTTTTGGGGTATTTTGCGGTTGAGCCTGTCCCAGATACATACTATCAGCAGGGATCGGTTGCCCATAAACTGAAAGTGTTGAAAGTAATACGATGGATACTACAAGAATTTTTTGCATTGTTTTCATTTGATAATCCTGCCTGCCGGCATTATTCTTAAATAGATATTTTAATTGTCCGCGGATATAAACCCGCCTAAAACCTGTGCAAAATTAATTAAGCTATAAAAATGGATTTGGAATACCTTGTTAAACGCACCAGAACTTTGTGAAATGCACGAAATGAGGAATAGATGGAATTACCGGGCAGCGTAATTTGGAGTAAACAAAAGCGTTGGCTTCTAATTTGGAGCTTCCATCTCCTGTTTTAGGGAATGCCTCCCAAGGGAGGTAAACGTGTCAACTTAAGGAAAATTGGGTTGTGTTTTTTCGAAGTCCCTCCTTTTTGAAAGGAGGGTGGATCGCTTTAGCGAGACGGGAGAATTGTTTTAACGGCATTAGCACTGCCTAAAAACGATTCCCCCGCCCTTCGGGCACCCCCTTTTCAAAAAGGGGGACTGAGCAGCAAAGTCCCACTTGAAAAAAATGTTTAAGTTGACACTTCACCTCTCCGGGAGGCATTGGTTGAAACCTATGGCAATTGTAAAAACACCCGCATATATGGCTGATGAAAGTGCAATCAATTAAATTGCCCCCGGATTTATTCGGGGGAAAAGAACAACTAAATCTAATGAACTTCAGCCCAACTTAACAGTTATACGATCTCCATTTACTTTTGTAAGATAAATTTATTTACTTTTTTCACGCTTTCACTACCATCCACGGAAACCGCATCAAGCGTGTAGATATACATGCCCGATGGCAGTTCATTTCCATTAAATGCAAACTGCTGCGGCCCGCTTATCTGCATTGCATTTAATGGAGTGGCAACAACCTGTCCCAGTATATTATAGACCGTTAATGTAACTCTGGCATCGAATGGCAGTGAATACGATATTGTTGTTGCAGGATTAAACGGGTTAGGGTAATTCATCATTGCCAATGCAGCCTTACTTTCCCTCCCGGCTTCTTGGCTGCTTCGTGGTGCGGTTTGTATAGTATCAGCGAAAAACACATACGCTCCGATATTTTTGCCGCGCGGCCTTGTACCCGGTGAATTGCTTTTTTCAGACAGACGAATATAATAATAACCGGTTTTACTGATTGATATAGATAACGCGGGTTGGTCAAACCCGAAGGATGTATCATCGCATGTTGTAAAGCGGAAATCATTAATCTTCATGTCGGCATCACCGTATGGCCCGTAAAACCATACTTTCAAAGGGACGTTAAATAAGCCGAATTTTTCGGTGTGGAACACGAACCTTGTCCCTTCGTACAATTTTATCCGGTACCAGTCAACATCGTTTATGTCGTCTATTTTGTAAACTTTTGCAGTTTCAGAGGGCTGTATAAGCACAGCGTTAGAGGGGTCATCGTTGCAGTCCTGCTGCTTTCTGCCAGGGTAGATGTTAACAATTGTCCCTTCCATCACAGTCAGGTTGTATGGAATACCTTCGGGAATTTTGTACCAGCCGTTATACGACCCGCCCCAGCCAAAATTCAGGTGAAAGAAATTTTCGGAATTATACCCGTCAACAACAAAGTTGTGGCCCGCGTCGTTAGCGGGTGTTACCGTTGCCATGTGTACCGGCAATGC
>JACPGF010000148.1:0-3557 GCA_016182615.1 Ignavibacteriales bacterium | reverse complement strand
CGTTCGGCATGAGCAGATCCGCGTTTGCAAAATTAAATTTTTGAAATGCAGAATACGCCTGGCTAACTGCAAACGTACCGGAACCCGAAGCGCCATATACCTGTTTGGCGGCAACACCACAGGCAAAAACAAGCGCGGCTTTATCGGTGTTGGTAATTGCAGTGCCGCTTGCATAACGCGACTGCAGGCTTCTCAGATAATCGTTCAATACGGTAAACGCCGGGAAACCGTACTGCGCAGCATCATTGTCAATCCAGTAGCGGTTGCCGCCGTAGTTGTGGTAATAGTCGTCGTTATCGCTAAATGTTGTGTTGTTTGTAGTTTTCAAATAATTAAGTATCTGCGCCATAGCAACTGCGGGGCAGCCTGCAAGGCTTCTGCTGCCGCCTGCAACAAGGTCTTGCGGACAAAAATTATTATAGGGAGCGCTTTGTGTCCAGTTAGCCGTTAGTAAACCACCAGTAGAGGTGCTGCCAGCGGGAGGCCATTGCAGCAACGTTAACTGCTTTTCCCTGCTGCCACCATTTAATAACTTCTGCCATGCAATATTGTTTTGACGGGTTACACCAGCGGGTACGCGGTTTTTGTGCCTGTTTAATAATGTAATATCCGATATAAACATATCTAGTAAAGGGTTGCCCGCTTCTGTGTTTCCCGCGCTGTTTTCCAGCGAGTATGCCATAACAGGAGGGTGACCGGTATCCGCGGTGAGCAGCAGGAATCCGGTAGGGGAGAGGGTAACAAGATAACCGTAAAGCTCATCCGTACCGGAAGTAATATCCTGCATACCGGTTTGCCTGTATAAATTTTGAACGCCAAGCTCGGCAAGCTTTGCCACGGCCGCCTTGTTTGCAGACACCCTGTCAACAGGGGAAGGATACATGATTCCCGTAACAACTAACAGAATAAATAAAAGGACAGCGGTTACAACTCTCATGATGATTGCTCCTTATCCGGAATACCCAAATGCGATAATTTGTGTTTTATACAAACACAAAAATAAGTATCACTCATTGGTTCCCCCATACCAAAAAAAAGCTGCCTTACAGGGTTGCAAGGCAGCCTGAAAAAATGGTAAAAAGGGTTATTTCAATAATGTTAGTTTTTTCACTTCTCTCAGTTGGCCTGCCTTTAACTCGTAAAAATATATTCCGCTTGCTAAATCAGCAGCATTAAAATTAACTGTATGCAAGCCAGCCTCTTTTGTTTCGTCAATCATGGATTTTACTTTACGTCCAAGCATGTCGAACAAGGCCAATGAAACATTCGAACGCTCAGGTATCGTGAAAGCAATGGTGGTCGAAGGGTTAAAAGGATTAGGATAATTCTGTAATAAAGTAAATGTTCCCGGAGAAACAATGGTAACATTAACAACATTGGAATAGGCAACAGTCCCATCGAAGTCAACCTGCTTCAACCGGTAAAAATACACTCCGGATTCCGTTAA
Source organism: Ignavibacteriales bacterium (assembly GCA_016182615.1). GTDB lineage: Bacteria > Bacteroidota > Ignavibacteria > Ignavibacteriales > Ignavibacteriaceae > JACPGF01. The sequence goes on along the minus strand of JACPGF010000148.1, from coordinate 2,110 downwards.
GCTTTCAGAATAATTATACATGTGTACAACTGCACTGTTTGAATGTGATACCATCCGTTCCACGTTCTATGGCAAAACCCATGTTGTTTTTTTCAGTTGCTGTGGACCAATCGAGTTTAGCAGTCATCCCTTCAGCCAAAACGTTGAATGAAGTGAGTTCGACAGGCACATTTTTTATGATAAATTTAAATGAAGTTATCTGCCCCCTTATTTCGCCACCGGGGTTAGTTGTGGTATGTTCGTTAAAATAATATTTCGCGTTCAGCAAACCGGTTAATACCGAATCTTTAAGATTGTCCCAACTGCCGCTGGCAGTGCTGTCCCCGTTAAAAGATATGGCATTTTGTACACCCCCGCTTGTACCCACCTGCCCGTAATGAATATGCGATGCCGTCAGGTTAGCGCTGAGGCCTGCAACCGTGAAGCGGTAACGCAGAGAATTGAGTTCAGGGCTGTAAATTAGTGAACCTGCCCCCCGGCCATTGGTAAGAACTGAGGGAACTTCATTTATACCACTGGGGTTTGACTGAAAAGCAATTCCAATGGAAGGCCTTATCTGTCCTCTGATTTCGCCGCCCGGATTTGTTGAAGTGTGAATGTTTGCATATAAACCGCCTCGTAAGGCATAGCCAATGAGAGAATCTATGACAATTTGCCCGAAAGCCGCTGTATAGTTGGGGGTGAACAAAACAATTGGAAAGGCTACAGGGCCTGAAACACCCGAAGAACCTATATGAACATGTGAACCGGTAACCGCTGAAGATAAGCGGGCAAAAGCAAGATAATAATACAATGTATCTTTCATTGGAGTAAGAACCGCGAAACCTGTGCCTTTCCCGGTTGTTGTCACCGCCGGAACTTCTTGCGAACCATCAAGTTCATAGGCAAAGGAAATGGTACCTGTTTGTAAAATTTGTCCGCGAATTTCACCGCTTGGAAAATTAGCAGTGTGAACATTAAAATAAAGTTTGTTCTTTACCAAATCGACCAGATTCTGATTTGTTTGCCCGGTCCATGAACCTTCCGCGGTGCTATCAGAAAAAGGGGTTGCTTTTACTACCCCTCCGCTTACTCCGGCAGCACCAATATGTATGTGAGACGCGGAATATGCCGATGAAAGACCGGCAATAGTGACCCTGTAGTTCGTGGTTAGTCCTGTCGAGTCAAGTATAAGATAACCTGTACCGCGTGCAGTTGAGCTATTCGAAGGGACTTCCTGCGAACCGGTCAAATCCGCGGTATGGGCAATACCTTTAGCAACCATTAGTTGGCCCCTGATTTCACCACCGGTAAAAGACGAACTATGAACGTTGACATAGACCTGCCCTTTTATCAGTTTGGCGATTATCGAATCGGGGACATCATTCCAAGTCCCGGAACTTGTATTGCCATTATACGAAATTGCTTTTACTACCGGACCGTTTGTACCTGCAGAGGCCAGATGGAAATGAGAAGCGGTAAAAGTGCCTTGCAGCCTTGCATACGTAACCTGATACGTAACAGTCCGGTAATCTGTGTTTATTATTAACCAGGCTGTGCCCTTTGCCGCTGTAGTTACGGCAGGGACTTCCTGGCTGCCTTCAAGATTGGCAACCAGTACAATTTGTGAAAATAATACGTTCGCGAAAATAACCGCGAGAAAAACAGACAAAATAAATTGCCGCATCTGGCCCTCCTTATTGATAAGAAATATTAGTACACACACGGAATTCAAATGCAACAGTAATTTCGCTTCAGAAGTTTCGCTCTATCACCGGTGCAAAAAGAATTCATCGTTGAGTTCAACGGGGAGCTGAACCAACGAATAAAATAATATAAGACATTTTTTCATTTTACCATGTTGCCGTAAGCATTTTTAAAAAATGCATAAACCGGGAGGTGAAAAATTCTTGCACTGAGAAATTGAGCGAATCAAGAACCATAAAAACATGGGATACGATTTGGACTGGACCCGCCGGCGGCCATCGCGGAAAAGCTGCTGTTTTTCTCAGCTATTTTGCCGCACGCAGAAGGAATCCGGCAGGGGAGAGGTTAACAAGATAAATGTAACAATTAACAGAACAGCATTTACAATTCTCATGATGATTGCTCCTTATCCGGAATACCCAAA